>CAZHIY010000117.1:0-6807 GCA_964533085.1 uncultured Thermoplasmatales archaeon
GAAACAGTTTAATTCTTTTTATTTTTAATCTTTTCAATGCTTTTACTAAATATACCCATTAGGGTATGATATTCCCATTTTGATGGCATCGCTCGTCCCATTATTCTTTTAAACATAATCTCAGTTTTTTCTTTTTTATGTTCTGGGTATTTTATTTCTTTTAGTAACTCTGAAAAATAATTGTAAAGTTTTTCTTTTTCAATATTTCCAATTGTTATCTTGTCTCTTGGTTCATATTTTTGTTTTATATAAAGTGAATATAAAATCAAACCAACAGAATGTGAAAGGTTTAAGGATGGATACGAGTCACTTGTTGGTATTCTAAGCATAATATCGCATAAGGCAATCTCCCTGTTAAAAAGACCATAATCTTCTCTTCCAAAAACAAATCCAATTTTTCCATTTATCTTAAAAAGCTTATCAGTTAGATTTTCAAGGATAAGTGCATTTCTTAGATGTTTTTTGTCATTTTTACTCTCAATTGAAGAAGTAGCAATAAGATAATCTATATTCTTTATCGATTCCTCAAATGTCTTAAAAATTTTTGCATTATCAATAATTTCATAGGCATGCATAGCTCTAGAATAACATTCATCATTAAGGTCACAGGGATTTACCAGATAAAGATTATCAAAATCAAAATTTGCCATAACTCTAGCTACAGCACCAATATTTCCACTATATTTTGGTTCAACAAGTATAATATAAAACTCTGGAATTTTTTCTCACCAGAAATAAGATTATTATCTAATACTTAATTCTTGTTCTTTATCCTTTAACATTTCCCTATATTTGGAGGGCATATGCTTAACAACGCTTTTTAGTTCGGCATGTTTTTTTATAAGCTCTGAACGTTTGTTAGTATTTATTTCCTCTAAAATAAATTTTCTGTTGTTATAAAACGTATACAGATACCATATTCCAGTTCCAAATATAATAAAACCAATTATTAAAAAATAAAGGCCCCATTTTAAAATCTCATTTGAGAGATTTAAAAAATTCATGGGATGATTATCCAAAATACCTGTAATTCCAATAAAAAGGATAAAAAAACCAAGTATTGTCAATATAATACTAAACAATAGTACAAATTCCCTAAAAAATCCTGTTATTTTTCCAGCCATTTTTTCCAACCTCTTTAATAAGATTTTGCATATCTCATCCAAGTTGTACCAGGTTTGCCACATACTGGACAAGTATTATTACACTTATGATCTTCTATTGGTTCCCCTAGCGTGTTTCCATCTAGAATATTTTCTATCTCAAGGGCACAATCCTTAATTCCACACCATGGAAGCTCTACAATACCTTTTAAATTTTTTGCTTCATCAATTGTATTAACCCTATTTATGTTTTCATGAAGAAGCTTATTTGCAGTTTCATACAAATTTTTTGATATTTTATTGAGTTCTTCTTTAATTATATTTACAGCACAATCATTTGAAATAGATTGCTTTTCAGCTGTATCTCTTCTTACGAGTACAACTTGGTTGTTCTTTATATCTTTAGGTCCTATTTCAACACGTAGTGGGACTCCTTTTAATTCCCAATCATAAAATTTATTTCCTGGAGTAATATCACGTTTATCAACATGTGATTTAATACACTCTTTAGAGAGTTTAATATTAAGACCATCACATTCTTCTAAAACTAACTTTTCTTCCCCCTTAAAGATAATTGGTACTAAAACCACTTGAACAGGAGCAACCTCAGGAGGCATAACAAGTCCTTTATTATCTCCATGTATCCCAACAAGAGCCCCAAGGATACGCTCGCTCATACCATATGTTGTTTGATGACAATAATTATGTTTTCCGTCTTCATCTTCATAAGATATCTCATAGGGTTTTGAAAAATTATCTTTATATTGATGAATTGATCCTAGTTGTAATGTCCTAAACGAAGGCATTAATACATCTATACTTATTGTGTAGAATGCTCCAGCAAATTTATCCCATTCCGGTCTTTTGCTTAGAATATATGGTAGACTGAGTTTTTCAAATAGTCTATTTGCAATATCTTTATCTTCTTGAATTTGTTTTTCTGCATCATTAAAATCCACATGACATGTATGGGCTTCAAAGAAATGAATTTCCCTAACTCTGATAAACGCACGTGTTTGTTTTGTTTCATATCTAAATGTATTTACAATTTGAAAAGTTTTTAGAGGTAAATCAGCATGAGATCTGATCCAAATTGAAAAAATTGGATACATTGCTGTTTCAGAAGTTGGTCTAAGAAGCCATCTTTCTTCAAGTTTATTTAGACCTGCATGACTAATCCAATAAACCTCACTTCCAAATCCTTCAATGTGTTCTTCTTCTTTTTTAAAAGAGGATTCAGGAATTAATAGTGGAAAATTAACTTCTTGATGATTAGTCCTTATCATCTCATCTCGTATCAATTGATCCACATGGGCCATCAATTTCCAACCATATGGTCTCCATACATTCATACCTTTGATTGGATACCTTTTATCGCATAAATCCGCAAGCTCTACAATTTCGTTGTACCATTCATTAAAATCTTCGGTTTTTTTAACCTTTGTCTCTGGCATATGCCCCAACCTTCAAACCAAAAAAGAAAGATTACTATTAAAGATGACGGTTTATAAGGGATTAGACCCCTCGCCCTTCCCTTGCTTTTATTCGCAGTTCTTTTGATCTACATCTTCTACATCTTTCTGCTTTTGGTGCATTTAATGCGCCACATTTCATACATACTTTTTTGTTTAGCAACCGAGCTTCTGCTTCAGGAAATCTTGCCATTTCATAACCGCCTTTTTAGTGTATCGGAATAATGGAATCATTATTTAAACATAATGTACTATAAAAATTTAGGAAAAATCAAGGAAAATTATCATAATCTTTGGAATTTATAGAAATATTCTTAACTATGATTGTATATTTCTCAGCGGTGGAACATTAATGAAGGGGAGGACAATCTGTCCAAAATGTAAAAATGAATTAATTTTGGATTTACCCGATAAAGGTAAACATGAGGTTGTTTGCCCAAAATGTAATAATACATTCTCAATTCAAAAATGTGATGATTCTGTGTCATTTCAAGAATGTTCTTGGGAAGAACATGGTGAACCTCGTAAAACTGTTTTATCATCAATGAAGCCAAAGACAAAAATGCCAATGATCGCAGCAATAATTCTATCTTGTGTTTTTATAATAGGAATAACAACAGCAGCTTTTTCAGAAAGTTTTATTGATTCATCACTAGACGTTGCTTCATATGCTGGGTTGACCGGGTCTATAAAAATATTAGTGACTGATCAATCAAATAATACCTTGAGTAATGTTAACATAAAAATTAATGATATCAACGGTGTTACAAATTCAGAGGGATATTTTTCAACTGAAAAAATAGAATTGGGTATTCAAAAATTAGTTATCTCAAACGAAAATTATAAAAATCAAACTCGTGAAATCTTGGTTACTCCTTTTTTTAAATTTGAGAGTACAATAACTTTAGAAAATCAAAGTGGTAATGAAAAAAATATACAATTTAACAGTACAGGTTGTGCAATTATTTTGGTAATTTTTTCAGTTATTGCATTGATTGGAGCTATATCCTGTTTGAAACGGCAGCATTTTGATATTGCAATTGTAGGGGCATTAATTGGTATATTTTCCTTTGGTTTTTTCTTAATAGGATCAATACTCGCAATTATTGCATTTATTATGATTTTTAAATCTAAGGATGAATTTGAAAATGGAAAGAAGGGAAAGATCTTCTAGATTGATCATTCTTTTTTTCATCCCATTTCTAATATGGATTTTACTTCAATTTATTGCTCCATTAGCATTACCGAATGCTATTATTGATGACTTATCGGGAAATGTTGGTGTTGCTGATAATAAAAATTTGATAAATAAGATACCTTCTCCATGGAATGCTGTATATGGTTGTGGTGATAGATTATGTCATCAACAAGCAGAGCGTTCTTTTTTTATTAATGGAAACCAAATGTCTTTCTGTAGCAGATGCACAGCTATTTGGCTAGGTTTTGCTGTTGGATTAGGTTTCATGGTTTTTTACAAAATTAAACTTAACGAAAAATTTTTATTTTTAATAATAATTGGTATTGCTCCTATTGGAGTTGATGGGATTGGCCAACTTTTAAACTTTTGGGAAAGCACAAACATTATTCGATTGATTTCAGGTCTTCTGGCAGGTATTGTTTGTGGTATTGCTATTGCATTAATAATTGATGAGGTAATTGAATTAAAAGCAGAAAAAAAAATTGATTTATTGAAAGTTTTGTCTAGACAGAATCAATAGAACTAGTCCAATTAGCGAAAGGATACTAGATGATAACATAATACCAATAGAAAATAAACCGATAATACTAGTTGCAATTGCAATATAATATAGTTTCTTTTGCATTGCAAGAAGCCCACCTAAAATTGGAAAAATTGAAATTATAACTCCAATGATAGCACAGGTTTGAAGTAATCCAAGTAGTTGTTCAGACGTTATTGAAAGATTAAATTCTTGAATTTGGCTTATATCCAAAAAAGATCCTAAGGTCGTAGCATCTAATAGAAAAATTTGAGCCCAGTTAAATATTCCAAGTACACCTGCAATTATCAGTAATAATCCAGCGATTTTTGGAAATGAGCTTCTATTTGAAGACTTTTGAGACGCAGGTTCAATATTAATAGAATCAAGAGATTTTTTTTCGCTAATATCTGAATTAACTCCTGTATTAATTTCCATATACAATCACATCGAGTTTTTATTTATTTTTTTAGTATCAAATTTTTTCTCTTTTTTTTCTTCTAATATCCTTGGCATAATCTTTTTTGTAGCATACCAATAAAAAATTAAACCATATATTATCAGAATTACTTGTAAATAGCCAACATTATATAAAGATGTAAGAAAAATTGTAAAAGTTACTGGTAAATATGTAAATATAGAAAACATTAGATATTTTCTCATTTTATAAGTATACACACCATAAGCAATTCCTATCCCTGTTGCGGCATGCATAAGAATAATTCCAAACGAACCTAAGGCTACTAATACAATTAATATATCATTTCCACTTTGTACATTTGTAACAATTATTGAAAATGGTGTAAATATTGAACCAAAGCCGAGTCCAAGAGAAAGACCGTAGACTACAGTTTCTTTCTTACCATGAAATCTAGAAATGTTTAAAATAATAGTTTTAAACAGCTGCTCAAGTATTGGAAATAGAATAATAAACCAAATTCCCACACGAACAGTATACCACTCTATTAAAATAGAAATAAAACCTGCAATTATACCTGAAATGAATGTAAGAAAGATTATTTTATCTTTATAATACTCATCATATCCTTTTAAACTTATAAATAATAAAACAAGGCCGGGAATAATTCCTAGAAAAAGTAATGTTTGAGGTAGAACGTCCATTTAGAATCCCAGGTGAAATAGAGAAGAATATATTAAAGCCCATCGATTACCTTGATTTGGTTTTAGGAGAGTGTATTATGTTAAAAACTCCAGTTATCGTTCTAAATGTTAAAACTTATGCTGAAGCAACAGGAAATAAATCATTAGAAATCGCTATGTTAATGGACAAAATATCTAAAGAATCCGGAGTTAGTATGGCAATATCCGTACAACCAACAGATATTTCGATATGTTCAAATAAAGTATCAATTCCAGTTTTTGCAGAACATATCGACCCAATTAAACCAGGGAGTCATACAGGTTGGATTCTACCAGAAGCAGTCAAAATAGCAGGAGCGGTTGGAACGCTAATTAATCATAGTGAACATAGATTAAAATTAGCAGATATTGATATTTGTATAACCAGAGCAAAAGAACTAGACCTAGATCATATAATATGCTCAAATAATGTTGCAACATCAAGGGCAATTGCAGCATTTTCACCTAATTTTTTAGCTGTTGAACCACCAGAACTTATCGGGGGTGATATATCAGTTACAACAGCAGATCCCGGTATTGTAAGTAAAAGTGTTGAAGTTGTTAAAAATATTGATAGAAATGTAAAAATATTATGTGGTGCTGGAGTAAAAAATGGAAAAGATGTATCTAAAGCAATCGAGCTTGGTGCAGATGGTGTTCTTTTGGCTAGTGGAATAGTAAAAGTAGAAGATAAAGATAGCGTCATCCGTGACCTAGCATCGGGATTATAAATGATACTTCAATTTTGATAGAAAATCAAGATGAATTTTATTTTTTAACCTTTCTTATTTTAAATTCTCCAATCCCTATTGGAATGATTTCTATCTCATCTCCATCTTGAATATCATGGGCTTTAGCAATCTGACTAGGTATTGTCAGAACTAGACTACTTCCCACAACTCGAGCTTTACGAGTTAGAGGCATATCCCATCCACCACACGTTGTAATGTATACCTGAATATATATATGTTTTGATTTTTTTAAATATATCCAAACATATCTATCATGTGTAAGGAAAATTAATAATAATGAATAAATAAAAAGATTATGAATATTAGCAAAAAACTGCAAGTTCGGGTTATTTTTTAATTTTCCCAAATTCCTTTTTCCAAATTGTTTACAATCATTTTATATTTTTTAACTTTTATTAATTTTCAAAAAACAAACAGGTAAAAAACATTTTTTATTATTTTCATAAACAACTAAGAAATTGTTAAAAAATGTTATAAAATTCTTTAATATAATTATTTAAAATTTAAATCTACTCTTTTAAGTCCCCGTTTTTCAATTTAATTCGCATCAGAAAAAAATTTACTAACGAGCTTGTCTGAAAAATAATTATCAAGATTCTTCCACTAATCCACAATCTACTTT
>CAZHIY010000118.1:0-6760 GCA_964533085.1 uncultured Thermoplasmatales archaeon
GCATGTTATTGTAACATTTAAATATCCACTATCAGATGATTATTATGAGGGAGACAGGAAAATATGAAAATAAATAATGATTAACTAAAAGAAATAATGTTAGGAATGATATTAATCCTTTTTATATCAAGCTTTGTAGCTTCTTCAACAAGTTCCTTATTTTGGGTTTGATTTTTTCAAAAAATGTATTTGTAGAAAGTTTATTCTCCAAATATTAAATGACAATTATTAAGGAAATAAGAGAAACCCTAAAAGATGCAGGTTCAACAACACTTACTCTTTTAAAAATTTTAATTCCTGTAAGTATAATTGTAAAGATATTAAGTGAATTGGGAGCAATAGAAATTATCGGTGATTACCTATCCCATGCAATGGGTGTTGTTGGACTACCTGGAGAACTCGGACTTGTCTGGGCTACAGCAATGCTGACAAATATATATGGAGCAATTGTGGTATTATTTACATTATCATTACAAAGCTCGTACACTGTTGCACAGGTAACAGTTCTTGGCGGAATGCTGCTTTTTGCTCATGCCCTTCCAATTGAAGCAAGAATCGCTCAAAAAGCAGGAGTCAAACTTTGGTTTACACTTTCTTTAAGAATACTTGGAGCAATTGCTTTTGGATTTGTGTTAAACATTATTTTTTCTCATTTTAAATTATTTCAAAATGAAAGTCATATGATATGGCAACCAGATATTATTAATCCTAGTATCTATCAATGGATTCTGGATCAGATAAAATACTATCTAATAATTTTCCTTATAATATTAAGCCTAGTCACTCTTATGAGAATTTTACAAAAAACTGGTGTAATAAATAGACTTAATATTCTTTTAAAACCAGGACTTGAGTTTTTAGGGATAAGTAAAAATGCAGCACCAATTACTATGATTGGTATGACTCTTGGTCTAGCATATGGAGGAGGACTCATTATAAGAGAAACCAAATCCAAATTATTAAGTAAAAAAGATACATTTCTTTCTTTATCATTAATGGGTCTTTCACATAGTTTAATTGAGGATACACTACTTATTCTTTCAATAGGAGCAACATTATTTGGAATTTTACTTGGAAGACTATTATTTACTATACTAATAATCTCAATACTGATAAGAATTATCAATCGTCTTTCTAAAAAAACATTTGAAAAATATTTTGTTAATTAAAATTTGTTCTCAAAAAACTTTAAAATAAACTTATGATTACAGCTGCTCATGACAAGATTTAAGATAGCTTGGTTACCTGGAGATGGAATCGGAAACGATGTAATGGATGCAGCAAAAATAATTCTTGACAATATTGGACTTGATGCTGAATATATATATGGCGATGTTGGCTGGGAATTTTGGAAAAAGGAAGGAAATCCTTTACCACAACGAACTATTAAAATTTTAAAAGAAACAGATTGTTGTCTATTCGGTGCAATCACATCAAAACCAAAAGATGAGGCAGAAAAAGAGCTCTCAGCTGAACTAAGAGACAAAGGATTTGTTTATTCCAGCCCCATTGTAGGATTAAGACAACTGTTAAACCTTCATACCAACATGAGACCATGTAAGGCATTTCAAGGAAATCCATTGAACTATCGAGATGATATCGATCTTGTTGTATTTCGAGAAAACACAGAAGATTTGTATGCTGGTGTTGAATTTCATCCTGTTCCAAATGAAGTTTTCAATGCACTTATGATACATGAAAAGATGAAGAAATTTGAGAATGTTTCCTTAAATGATTTAGCAATTTCTACAAGAATTTTTACTCGCAAGGGCTGTCAAAACATAATTCGACAAGCTTTTGAATATGCAAAAAAACACAATAGAAAAAGTGTAACAGTTGTTGAAAAACCAAATGTTCTAAGAGAAACTAGCGGGATGATGATAAGAGAAGCAAGAAAGATTGCCGAGGAATATCCAAATATAGAACTATGGGAGACAAATGTTGATGCGATGTGCATGTGGCTTGTAAAAAATCCTCAGGACTATGATGTTTTAGTTTCATCAAATATGTTTGGTGACATAATATCTGACCTTGCTGCCCAGCTTGTTGGAGGTCTTGGTTTTGCGGCTAGTGGAAACATTGGTGATAATTATGCTGTTTTTGAGCCAACTCATGGTTCTGCTCCAAAATATGCTGGTCAATACAGGGTAAATCCAATTGCAATGATTCAATCAGTAAAGCTAATGCTTGACTGGCTTGGTGAAAAAGAGGATGCATATAAACTAGAAAATGCAATTGCCACAGTAATCAAAGAAGGAAAGGTTAAAACCTATGATCTTGGAGGAAACAATACATCACTTGAGGTAGCGGAGGAAATTGCTAAAAAAATTTGATGTACAATAATTTTTATTATTTTCCCAGAAAAATCTATTAATTTAAAATTGTTACCCGTTAAAAACCGGAGAACAATTTATGCCAGTAAGAAAGAAAATAATAATAATGGGTGCCGCAGGTAGAGATTTCCATAATTTTAATTCTTATTTTAGGGATAATGAAGACTATAATGTTGTTGCATTTACAGCAACTCAAATACCAGGAATTTACGGTAGAAGATATCCATCTGAACTATCAGGCAATCTTTATCCAGAAGGAATCCCGATTTATCCTGAGGAAGATGTTACAAAACTTATTATAGAAAACGAAATCGATGAAGTAGTCTTTGCTTATAGTGACCTACCAAACTCATATGTTATGGAGAAATCAGCCTTGGTGAACGCAGCAGGTGCTGATTTTATTTTAATGGGAACAAATAAGACGATGATTAAATCGACAAAACCTGTAATTGCAGTCTGTGCTGTTCGAACAGGCTGTGGTAAGTCACAGGTATCAAGAAAACTTTTTGAGATATTGCGCAAAAAAGGACACTCTGTTGCATGTATTCGTCATCCAATGCCATACGATAAGGATCTGACAATGCAAATCATGCAGCGTTTTGCATCCTATGAGGATCTTGATAGATACAATTGTACTATTGAGGAGCGTGAGGAGTATGAACCTTACATTGATATGGGTGGAATGATTTTTGCAGGTGTTGATTACGAAAAAATTTTAAGAGAAGCTGAAAAAGAGGCAGATATTATTATTTGGGATGGAGGAAACAATGATTTTCCATTCATACGACCTGATTTATGGATTACGTTAACAGACCCCCATAGGCCAGGTCATGAACTCTCATATTACCCAGGTGAACTCAATGCAAGAACAGCTGATATTATCATAATAAATAAGGTAAACACTGCTAAAAAAGAAGATATTGAAACAGTTAGAGATAACATTAAACGAATTAATCCTAATGCTCAAATAATTGAGGGTATCTCAACTATAATTGCAGATGATAAAGAAATGATAAATGGCAAAAGAGTACTAGTAATTGAGGATGGCCCAACTGTTACTCATGGAGGAATGAAATATGGTGCCGGAAAAATTGCAGCAGAAACATGGGGTGCAAAAGAAATAATTGACCCAAGAAGCTTTGCAGTTGGCTCAATTATTGACTCATTTAAAAAATACGCACATCTCTCAAATGTCTTACCAGCTCTTGGATATGGAACAAAACAAATCCAGGAACTAGAACAAACGATAAACAACTCAGATTGTGATATTGTTGTAAGTGGGACACCAATTGATATCACACGAGTGCTAAAAGCAAATAAACCTGTTGTAAGAGTTAGATATGGAGTTGGGGAAGAAACATCTAAAGAACTTGAAAAAATAGTTGATATTTTTATATCTAAAAACCTAACGTAGTTTTCCACCTTCAAGGGCAAACTGAGCAAGGAGTGCTTCTATCTGAATGTGAGCATTACTTCCTTCAATTAGTCTAAACTCTGTTTCACCTGTTTTTTCTATTAGTCTAACCTTGCTTTCATCAGATAGTGCAAGATCAAAAATACTCGAATGAATTTGCTTTATTATATCCTCACCACTCAGCCCATATTTTATTAGAAGGTCATAAAGTTTGCTTCTAGCGGCCATAAAATTTCCACCAAGAGCAGTATTTATCAAAGCCTTCACATCCTCAGGTTTTGCTGTTGCACTTGTTTCATACAAAAGTTCTGCAGTAATTTTATTACTAACAGAAGCACCAACTTGTAGAATGTTTATTGCTTTTCTAAGATCGCCTTTTGAAATAAATATGAGAGTCTCAAGTCCATCTGTTGTTAATTTAAGTTTTTCAGATGCGGCAATTTTTTCCATATATTTTTTTACATCATCTTCTTTTATTGGTGAGAATCTAAAAACTGTACATCTAGATTGTATTGGTTCAATTATTCGTGATGAATAGTTTGCAGACAATACAAATCGACATATACGAGTATGTTTTTCAATTGTTCTTCTTAAAGCTGATTGAGCATCTGATGTTAGAGCGTCAGCTTCATCAAGAAATATTATCTTAAATAGAGAATTTCCGATTGGAGCAGTTCTAGCAAAATCCTTAATTTTTCCCCGGATAATTCCAATTCCTCTTTCATCGCTTGCATTAAGCTCAATGAAATTTTGCTTCCAAGTTTCTCCAAATAATTCTTTTGCTAGAGCGAGAGCGCAAGTGGTTTTACCTGTTCCTGCAGGACCTGCAAATAAAAGGTGAGGTACGTTTTTAGTTTTAGCATATGCTTTTAACCGCTCTACAATTTCATTTTGGCCAACCACATCTTTTAAAATTTTAGGTCGGTATTTTTCCACCCAAATATTTTCCATACAATTCACAGCATAATACACATCATATCTTAATATTTTTGTATAATATATCATCAATTATTTGAGGAAGCTGGTCAATATTTTTTGTAAAACTGTGATCATCATCAAAAAATTTTATAGTTGTATCCTGTGATAAGGCAAATTCAAGTGGCCATTTAAGAGGAATTAATTCATCATTTAGACCAATAAAAATATAAATTCCTGAAGAAATCTTTTCTTTGAAAAGTTTGATATCTTGCATATCCGTAAGTATCCTTTGTGGCATCCCCTGAATTATAGTTATATCCACTGAAGGAGGAATTATTGCAGGATTCAGAAGTATTATTTGATTAACATTTTTGTTTTCTAGTGCTGTTTTTGCAGCTAAAAATCCTCCAAGAGAAGAGCCGATAAGAATTGCATCTTTGTCTTTTTCAATTTCTTTTTTAATCTGAGTAACACACTCAGAAATGACTAGATCTTCTGGTTCACAATCTCTATATTTTATTGCTTTCGCATTCAATTTTTCCTTAAAAAGAGTCCCTTTGGTACTATCAGGTTCGGACATATAACCATGGATATAATAAAGCATTAAAGCAAAATCCGACAAGGTGTATATTAAACCATTTCCAAAATTTAATTCTTTATAAAATCCAAATATACCTTTCTATGTCTAGGACCATCTCCTTCAAAAAAGAATATGTGCTGCCATGTCCCCAAAACCAGTTCATTATTATTAATTAAAACAGAAATTGAGGATCCCAAAATACTTGCTTTGATATGGGCGTCACTATTTCCTTCTAAATGATGATAATCTCTAGATTCAGGAACTATTTTTTTTAATGTTTCTATAATATCTCTTTGTACGCTTGGATCTGCGCCCTCATTAATTGTGATACCTGCCGTCGTATGAGGAACATAAATTACTGCTAATCCTTTTTGAATATCTATTTCATCAACAATTCTTTGAATATCACTAGTGATATCAATCATTTCAGTTCTTTTTTTAGAAATTATCTTAATCTCCCTCATTTAAACCATCAAAGTGTTATCTACTGCAATATTAAAAACATTCTAGTTTTTGAATAATGTTTTTGTAGTTCTCTTTATTACAGGAAATTAGCGAATAAACTATGAAATTAAAACCTAGAGCTATTTTATTTGATTTAGATGGAGTCCTCGTAGATTCTTTTAAGGCTTGGTTGGCTGCTTTAAATGATGCATTGAAGATTTTCAATCACAAAGAAATTTCAAAAGACGAATTTATAGATAAGTATTGGGGACATGATCTATTCGATAATTTAGAAAAAATGAATCTAACATATGAAGTTGGGGAAGCTTGTAATAATTTCTATAAAAATCATATTGAAAAAATCAAGATATATCCTGACACAAAAGATATACTTTTGAAATTTAAAATATATAGAAAAGGTGTTATTACAAACACTCCAAAAGATAGTGCATTAAAAGTTTTAAAACAATTTGATATCTATAGATATTTTGAATTAGTATTGACAAGTGATGATGTAAAGATTTCAAAACCTAATCCAGATATTGTTATTAAATCATGTAAAATGTTAAATCTAAAACCTAGTGAAGTAATCCTAATTGGAGATACAAGAAGCGATGTTGAAGCAGGCAAGGCTGCCGGATGTAAAGTAATTGGAGTAAATGTTGATGCTGATTATACAATTAATAATATTTCTGAACTCACCAACTTAATATTTTTTTAAAAATAATGTTTAAGTAGAAAAAGAAGATATCATTCTGGGGTATTATGGACGATATAGAGTTAATTGAGTATAAAGAAGAAGATTTATCAAATAGTTTGCTTGTGGTTGCATTTCCAACAGTTGGATTGATTAGTTCCATTGCTGGCCATTTTATAGTTGATACTTTAAAATTAGAGGAAATTGGAACTATTGTCTCAAAAGAATTTATGCCTGCAACAGTAATTCACAATTCAAAACCTTCGCCACCTGTCAGAATTTATGCAGGTAAAAAGAAATGTGGACCAAATGGAAAATGGGTATTGTCCTTGAAAATAGCGCATAATTAAATAGAGGATATTACATTACTTTAT
>CAZHIY010000119.1:0-6665 GCA_964533085.1 uncultured Thermoplasmatales archaeon
TACCTCAACACTACAGGTTTGAATGAGATCTACAAAGACATGGATATTCCAAGTTTCAACATTTTGGAAGACATAGGTGATAATGAGTCAGAATCATTATATCTACGTTGGGATGAGAACCTGAACTACAGGGTACAGGTTAAATCAAGAGAAGGGCAATATAATGCACCTGTAACACTTGGAATCAAAATAGGAACACTAGATGTTGGTCAGGAGAAATCAACAGAGTTGTTTTGGCATGATGCTTGTAAAGCTATTTATTTCTATAATAGCTATAATGCTCCATTTGCTTGGGAAACAAATCCATCATATATGGTAGATGGAAATACTTCTAATTACGCATCAACCACAACTGACCGTGATTCTGAACATTGTAATGATAATACTTGTTCAGGTTCAGCTGCTGACCTTGGTACTATATCAAAAGTTGAAATCCGTGCTTTCGGTAAATATTCTGGTAGTGAGGGTCCACCAGTTCATGATATTGTTTTAAAAGCAGTCGGTGGTACTCATTACTTCAGCCCAACAACTACAGGTAATTGGTCTAGTTGGTATGATGTTACAAACAATCCTGGTGCACCTAATCCTTGGACTTGGACCCATGTGAAAACTTTACTGGTTGAAGTAGAGGCATCTATACCAGGAGCATATACAGTATATTGTTCAAAGATTGAATTGCAGGTGACTTATAATGCTAATCCTGTGATTTCTAATCCATATCCAACAAGTGGTAGCACTGGTATTCCGATTACTCCTGTGTTAAATATCACAGTTAATGATGCTGACGGGGACACAATGAATATAACATGGCTGAGTAACAGTAGTGGAAGTTGGCAAGTATTCGGAGCAAACAATAGTGTCAACAATGGCACTTATCATCAGACGTTTTCTAATGCGACAGTGAATGGTCAGTGGTGGTACTGGAAGGTAAATGTAAGTGATGGTACTAACTATAAAGAGAGCAATGTATACTCGTTTTACACAGGATATGAATCCAAGATTGAGAATACAGGTTCAACGAATTTTTCAGGTTATCTTTTGATGCAGATTGAGTATTATAATACCACTAATAGCACTTGGATTCTTGAGCAGGAGGTTGTAAATGAGACGACACCCAGAACATTCAACATCAGTGATGTGCTTGGTTTGGATACTATTTTCAATGCTCAGAATGTGAGCACCAGTAGTTTCACGAATGGCAATGGTACTTATCGAGTGTATGCTGCATTCAGAGACCCAGATGGCGATGTACTAGTATGTGATGATGAGAGTTTGTTGGAAGCTAGTTATCAGTTCACAGTTTCATAAACCTAAAAATAAATCTTCTCTCTTTTTCTTTATTTTTTCTTAACATCCATAAATTCACTAATATTAATAATTTCAAAATGTTCTAAAGGATGATCAAATATTTTCTGCATATGGTTACTTAAAATAGTCTCAGCCATTGATTGATCTTTAGCAATTATTCGACCTTCCATTCTAAAAAAGAAAGTTTTTTTATCCATTTTTTATTCCCTCAAATCTTTCAAGTAATAAATAATAAAAAAATAACTTATAAACTTTAATAAAAAAGAGAAAAGGGAGGATTTTATTTTTTATTTTTTTTACTACTTAGATATAATCCTAAAGTAACGAGTATAACACCTAAAGACCAAAAAATTGTGGCCACTGGTGCAAATTAACTAAAAATGGGGATATAACTATTACAGCCCCAATTATAACCAATAATAAACTTATTGCTTTCATTTTTTCCTTCCTCAAACAATATTATTTCCTATTTTTTTCTAATTTTTTTTATGTATTTTTTTAATTCAATCTTTGAATATCTTCCTTTATACGTATGAGCTATTCTATGACAAGTAGGACATAAAACAATTAGATTAGTATCTTTAGCACTTCCTCCATCTGAAACTGGTTTAATGTGATGGACATCTGGTTTAACATTAATTGTACTACGATCACATGCTTCACATTTGAAACCTCTTGATCTTTCAATTGCTCGTTTTTCACCAGTAGTAAGCCTGGATTCCTTTCTTACTAAATTAACTAATTTATCTTTTTTCCAAAATCTCGGATTTTGTGCTAATAATGAAATAAAATCATGCTTTATCCATGGTCTGCCTAAAATTGTTTTATAAGGTGGTTTATAACCACATTGTTTTGCAAGTTTCTTGAGTTGACTTATATTTAAACTATTCAATAGTTCCTTCCTACTTTTATCACTTAATTTTGCCACGTTTCCTCCCTCAATTCTCGTTTTAAAAGAATTAATAATTAATAACTTTATAAACTTTAATAAAAAAAAGGGGGGGAATAGAAATTGGATTTGTTAAAGGTGAGGATTGGTTTGCGGAGGAGAAAGGCAAGTTCAGTCCGAATGGATAAACAGTCTCCACAAACTTCTCCTTTAAAAATGATAACTTTTTACATCTATAAACATATATCTTATCAAGAGATATTACTTTAAACTACTATATTAAATAAAATTTCAGCGGTCTTTCTAGCATTGCGAATCGTTCAAGAAACCAAGAATTTGTAACATGCTCAATAATAAATTTAGATATAGATTGATTAGATGCCTCAGCTAGTTCCTTCCATTTTTCTTTCAATTCAAAAGTAGGAAGATAAACATTAATAGTACGTTGAACAATAGTATCAGTTTTAGATTCCTTTCTACCGTTAGTTTTCATAATACCATTAAAAAGAATTATTATTCTCTATTTAAAATTTTGCCATTAAATTAGTGCAGGGGAAGGGATTTTAACACATAGATATTACGTTAAAAAATTATTGTCTACAATGATATTTTTTTAAAAAAAATCAACAATCATAAGGTACTCATTCATTACATGCCCAAGGTGTTGCATAAGGTAGTTGCGGTGCACCAATTATTGCAAGATTATCATTAGGTTCTCCATAAGGGTCTATATCAAGAGTTACGCCAATAGTTTCGGCAGAAATAGTTTCTCCTTCTGAAGTAACGGCTGTAACCATTGCACCAAGATCGTTAATTACTATTACTTGATCTTCAGATGTTGGTTCATAAAAACCTGGTTGGTTTTTTAGGGTTTCTATCCAGATTTCTAAAATTGCTGTTTCACCTGCTGAAAGGGTTCCTATATCCCAATCCATATAATCATGTCCAAATTCTTGTCTATTCCAGCCGTACGGAGTAAATTCTACACTTCCATGAGTTATTGTTATAATACTTCTTGGGGCAACTAAATTTCCGATTTTATCAGTTACTTCTACATCAGTTAAATCTTCACCATATGAATTTTCTACTTCGATTTTTAATTTAAATTTAGTTGGAAATCCTGGGTCGTTTGAATCACTTTGATGAATAAGGTTTAATTCATAATTTGGTACTTCTAAATCTTCACCAGTATATGGGTCAGTATATGAACCATCAACTATTTTTCTAACACAGAGACATCCATAATCCCATTCACCGGTTTGAATTTCTCCTTCTATATAAAGCTCTTCATGCCATAATGAATAACTAATACTAGTTGAAGCTAATAAAAATAAAATTGTTACGAGTGGTAAACCTAATTTTATTGGTGTGTTTTTTCTTTCTTTTCTCATTTTTTATTTTTGCTCCTCTTGGCAAAAATATTTTAAAGAGTTGAATCTTAACTAATTCAACTCTTTTTTATGTTTCGTATTCATTGAACTTACTTAAAGAGTATATTTGCTTGTCTTTATGTTTATCCATTATATTGGTATGCATTGATGCTATATTCAAAATAGTATGTTGTTAGCTCTTCTGCTGTATCATCAAGATTTATATTTAGAGTTCCCCACCATGAGTCACCTTGATGGAGCTGAATTCCTGTTATTGGCAGATAACCTTCATCTGGTGTAATGGTTATCCATTCTGGGTTAATGTCGCCTTCTAAATAGAAATCTGTAAAGTGAACTGGTACAGAGCCAAGTGAATGTATATCAAAATGCACCCAATAATCCATGCCTGGATAAGCGCCATAGATCGAAACATATAATGTGTCTCCATCAATAGTTGCCTCTATCGAACTGACATCTTTACCTTCTGTTTCTGAATCCCAAGCGGCTTCTAAACTCCATTCAATATCAACATCACCTGTAGAAACAGTACCATCGATATATAAGTTTTCAGACCAAAGTGCATAACCAGCGGTTACACCAGCAAGAGCCAGTACAGAGACTAAAAATAATGCACCTATTTTTGCGGTTTTCATATCTCTTTTTCCTCCGTTCCGTTACTTCTGTTTTTTTTTCTTTAGTAAGGCGGAGTACAAAGCCGAGCATCTCCCCCATACAGACTAAAAGAGAAAAGCCTCATCCTTCCTAACAACTAGAAAGCTCCCCCTGTGTCTGAGTTTTGTGAATTTGTTCGCTGAAACTATAATTTTCGCGTAATCAAGTAAGTATAAAAAAGAGGT
The DNA here is from genome assembly GCA_964533085.1 of uncultured Thermoplasmatales archaeon. GTDB lineage: Archaea > Thermoplasmatota > E2 > DHVEG-1 > DHVEG-1 > SG8-52-3. The sequence continues at coordinate 4,425 of CAZHIY010000119.1, forward strand.
TATAAAATTTAATGTAACAATGTTCTAGAACAATATTCCTATAGTTTTTATTACTATCTATTTATTTATTTTTTTTAAAATAACGAATTCCTGTAATATTAATTTACTTTACAAAAATATAATTAAATGTTAAATACATGTAGGAATTGAGATGAGGAATAAATCAACAGTCTTAGCTCTTATTCTTTTTGTTGTTTCAGCAAATGCTGGAATAGGTTTTTCATTTGCAATTGGAACTTTTAGTACAAATGGCAGTGTGGAATATGTTTATAATATTAATTTTTCTGGTGTTAGTGTTATAGATAATGAATTTGATATTGACGTTGCAAATACTGTTGCAACAATAATTAATACTGAAAATATACAAGTTACTATTACAAATGCTTATCCAGGATATATAGCGTATGTTAGTTTTACAATACAAAATACTGGTACAGGTAATATTGTTTTAAATTTATTAGATATTTACCCTTACAATACTGATGCTCTTTCCGTTGAAATGTCTGGTATAGATGTGAACGATTTTTTAATTCCAGGACAAACAGCTGAAGGGCTAGTAACTATTACAGTTTTACAGAATTCTGCTATGAATTCAGATTATCCATTTTATATTGATATTGGCTTTTTTGAAAAAACGAGTGATGTACCTCCGCCACCCCCGCCACCTCCACCCCCACCTTCAGGAAACAAAGATCCAATTGCAGATGCGTCTGCTGGCGGACCTTACTATGGATTTATTGGAGAGGATATAGATTTTGATGGATCTAACAGTTATGATCCAGACTCAGATGGATACATTGTTTCTTGGCATTGGGACTTTGATGATGGAACAGGTAAAGAAGGAGAAACAGTTACACACAACTATTCAAGTGATGGAACGTATCATGTGACTTTAACAGTTACAGATAACAAAGGTGCAAAAGATAAGGATACATTTAATGTAATAATAATTATTGCAAATTACCCACCAGAAAATCTAGAAGTAGATGGACCATTGGCAGGTAAGCAAAACATAGATTATGATTATACTGCATCTGCAACGGATTCTGATGACGATGATATGTTGAGATTCATCTTTGAATGGGGAGACGGAACATCTACAACATCAGATGTTGTTGACAGTGGTGTTGCAGCAACAGTTACACACAAATGGACAACATATGGAGTATACAAAGTAAAAGTAACAGCTCAGGATAATTTCAGTGCACAAACATCCACTACTTTTTCTGTACTAATAGATGTTATAGTAATAGATGAAGAAATCAAAGGGCTCATAATAGATGAAGATGGAAACGATCCATTTGACATATTCAACAACTCAGAAACAAAGGATAAAACCAAAGTCGTCCTCGATAGTGGTTCATATCTAATAGACAGCAATGGAGATACAAAATGGGATTATGCTTTTAATTTTAATACAGGATTAATAACATATTATGAATTTGTCTACAATAAATATATTGTAATATATGAATTACAAAAAGCAGCTCCTGGATTTGAACTAATATTTGCATTGTTAGCTATTGCACTAATGGTACTTATAATCAGAAGGAAAAGGAAGTTAAGTTAGATTATTTAGTTTTTACGTCCCAGACTCCATCCCAATCCTTAGAAGGAGGATTTTTAGAAAATTCCTGACAGCGTCTTATGAACTTATTTGAAGAAGTATCATCCATGATTTTAAGAGCTGCTTGAAATGATTTAATAGCAGGTTTCCAACTTTTTTCAAAATAAAGCTTTAAACCATCTTCATAAAGCTTAATAAATTCAGATCGTTTTTTATCAAGTTTACCCTTTTTAGAGACAAGCTCATAGATTAGTATAGGTTTCTTTTTGCCCTTAACTCTTACAGCATCAAGCTTTCTAGTTTCAAATTTGTCTTTGACAACCTTCTGGGTATTTTCAGAAATTATAATGTTGGTGCCATAGATCTTATTCAGCCCCTCTGCTCTAGAAGCGAGGTTTACATTATCACCCATCGCAGTGTAATCAAACCTACTTGATGACCCCATATTTCCAACAATAGCGTCACCACTGTTTAGACCAATCCCGATGTTAAAAGAAGGAATTCCTTCCTTCGTCCACTTTTGTTGAAGCTCTCTTAGTTTTTCCATCATCTCAAGGCTGCTCGAACATGCCAATTCTGCATGATTGGGCTGCTTTAGAGGAGCTCCCCAGATAGCCATGATAGCATCACCCATATATTTGTCCACAAGTCCTTCATCCTTAATAATTATAGAA
>CAZHIY010000120.1:0-6630 GCA_964533085.1 uncultured Thermoplasmatales archaeon
ATGGGATGATTTTTTAATGTATCATTATGCGCTATAAATAAGGACATTACCTAAAAAAATCGCCATTGTTGGAACTATCATAATAATAATTGCACGGGCATAATCTGAAATCCTATCTTTATTCATAGTTTTTATAATACCTATAGATAAGGTTATGACTATTAATATTTTGGAACGATTTCAAATTCTAGAAATACTAAAGGAGTAGAATAAATACAGAATCTAGAAGAAGGGATTTCTACCTCTATTTTTCTAACTAGAAATTTTGACTTATTAGCCGTATACTCTCTCTAATAGGAGACATTAAAATTTTAATTAAAAATTCCAATAATTTCAGCAATCGTACTCTTAAAAATTCAAATAAATGCCATATTTTTGTAAGAGGACCTTTATCCTTACTAAGATACAAGGTTTTTAGACCCCCGTTTTTTTGTTCCTTTCAAGTATCCAAGGATTCTCTTTAAAAAATTGATTCGCATCCCAATTCATAAAATCAATAGCTGTTCTTTCTTTTGGTTTACCTTCTATTGGTGGTTCAGGATAAAATCTATACAAACATTCCATTGAAAACATAAAAGGATTAGTAAGATTCATATGAATCTCTACCAACATATTAGTCTTTTTACATATAGACCTTCCTATTTTACGGAAGTCTTTATAAAATAAATCGTGTTCATCGGAAGGTTTTAGGTCAATGTCCTTTTCACTATAACCCTTCGTTTTCCATGAACCAAATAACTTAAAGTTAGTCCCGTGTTTATTATTTTCTTTATCTAAAAGATTTTGAATAATTTCTTTAGTTAACATTTCGTCTCCTAGCATTGCTATTTCCATAATATCCAGCCTTCCTACGTGTTTTAGTGTCTTTCCTACCCTTCGGTCTACCTAACTGCTTTCCCAATGCTCTCAGGGCGTATAAGCGCTGTCTCGTAGCCTCCGCAATAGATTCCCGTTCCAATTGTGCTAACCGGACAATAATATCCCTGACTGCCCGACCGATTGCCGTGCTTGTATCCAAATTTTCGTTAAGGGAAAAGATACTTATTCCTTTATTTTCCATCTCCTCAAAAAACCTTACCGCTTCTACTGCTTTCCTGCCAAGCCTGTCAAAGCGGAAGGTAACGACACCTTCGTATTTCATAGCTCGGAGGTCCTCCAGCATCTTGTTATAATTAGGTCGTGTGAAGTAGTTCGCTCCTGAGCCAATATCTGCGTACATCTTGCCTATTTCAAATCCCCGGTAATCGCAGAATTTCCTACAGGACATTATCTGCTGTGTTAGTTCCTGCTTGTCGGTCGACACCCGGGCATAAATTGCTACTTTCATAGCTTAAGCCTCCTGTTCGCAGAATCCTTTTTCTAGAAATACTTGATTTAAGCATTCCTCGCAGTAAGCGTTGCCACTGTCCCTGTTCGTCCACCACAGATATTTTGAGTCCGGTTCCCACCACCACTCCTTTCCAAGGTTGTCAAAGCAGATAGAGGGTCTAAGGATTATTTGCTTTTTACATAAGTTACAGACTATAATTTTTTCATTCATCCCTAGTTAATTAGTATATACAAATATATATATCTTACGATGATAAAATGGTGATACTGTTAAGAGCCTCAAATAGGAGAAATAGCGAGGGTAGCTGGGGTATTTTCTTAGTCTTAGAGAACTAATTATTATTTTTTATTATTTTAAGGTTTAAATTTTACCCTACTACCCCTCCTACCTATATATCTATTATCTCTTTTTTATGCCTGTAAACACTTGTTCTTGTTTTCCTTTTATTACCTTACGTGCACTACTTACAGGTATTACCGGGTTGCTAAGTACTCTTTTACAGAAATACTCATAGCCATAGTAGTAATCAGGTGTAATTTCAGACCAGTTCTTTTTGTATTCCTTGTACATCTTAGATTTGTCTATGTAAGCTCCAGCTAAAGTAGTATAGTTACTAGATAGCCATGTAAGGAACATGTCTTCTCCGAGAACTGCGTCTCTGAAAAGCTTTTCAACTTGTTTTACAGATAGATGATTGGTAATCAGCCAGCGGTTAGCTTTTAGTCGAGTATATCCTTCGAGCAACCAGTTTAACCAAGCTGATTTCATCCTTTCTGTAGTATATCTTGAAACAAATGTTGCATCAGGTTTAAATCTGTTGGAGAAGTAGATAATATCAAATCTTCCGTAAAAAGCAGAACCTGCATATTTTAGGTCAATATGGGGGATTTCATTTGCTCCAAAAATGTGTTTGATTATGGGTCGGTAGTCAAATGCTGGTTTGAATTTCTGTTGAATATTTATTGTATCACCGCCTGTCATCGCTTTTATTAATTCCAGATTAGAGTGCGTGAGTTTAGTAGGCATCTCCGAACAGATATTTGCTATACGTCCATAGATACCAAAGTTTGTGAATTTATCTGTAAGTTGTTTCAGAGATAAAGAGCAACAGTTATACTCACCGATAATTATCGCTAGGATTCGATTTAGTGTTGTTTTTCCTGAGTCTTTGTCTCCGTATAGATATAGGAGTTTTTTTGTCTCTGTATGTGGTGATAGGATGTCGCCTAGATGTTCCTGTAGTTTTGGGATACCAGATTTTTTTACAAGGGTAGCAACATATTTTTCTATTTCTGTTGTTGGTATGCTATCATCATAGGTTATTGGTAGTTTTACTGTGGCAAATATGTCTGGGGAATGTGGTAGTGTTTTTCCTGTATCTAAATCATAGACACAGTTTTCCAAACATAAGTATTTCCGGTTGTCATCGATTTCTTTTGGGTCAAAATAGGTTTCCCTTCGGATATGCCCTAATACTTCCCTTACTTTGTGTTTGGTTGTGCTTCCTTTCAGGAGACTTTGTATTAAGGTTTTAAGTATAGGGATTGTATCCCTGTGCTCCCAATACCCATTTTGGTATAGATATATTATTTCGTTTTCTTTATTGGTTTTTACCAATTGTATCTTTTTGTCGTAGATAATGCTTACAGCAATATCGTATGGTTCAATTTTCGTCATTTTTCCTCCTTTTTATAGCTCACGCTGAATGAAATTTCATTTTTGGCGCGTAGTTGAAAAAATTTTTTCTGTAATTGTAATAACTAGAATCTATAAAACTGCGGTAGAAACACTTAAGCGGTTTTTAATCGTGGGGACCACATTTATCTTTGTTTTTTTGTAAAAATTCCTTAACTTTGGTTGTGTAGTTAAGTTCTACCATTTTTGGTCTCTGGCTAGGATGTTTTAATAATATATCTGAACGTGTCAGGTCTCGTGTTTTAGGATGTATTACGTCACCCCTTTTTATTAATCTATCAATACAATTATCGATTTTATTTATCTTTGAACCCGGTATACTCTCAAGTTTTTTGAAATATTCTCTGATTTCTTTCCGATTACTTCTTTTGTATATTTGTGAATCAAGAAAAAGTATAATCTGTTTTTCAAGTGGACCAAATCCTAAACCCATTGGATTTACAATGCTATTTGAATATTTATTTATTTTGCCATTTGGAAAATAGTACCGGAATCGAATTCCCTTATTATATTATAATAATATCCGAACGGGACTACTTATTCAGCCCTCATTGACTTCGTTGTTCCTAGGTGTGTTTCTAGCATTTTATTATGTAATTTTTAGGCTATCAAATACCCTGTCATAAATTTGTTTTAGGTCCTCTTCACTCTGGAAATTATAGTGATTCAAATCTACATCATTTCGGATTGAGTGACCCATAAGTAATTTTTTAATTCCAGATGAACCACCTCTCCTTTCCCATTCCTGTGAAAAGAATTTTCGAAGGTGTTTGACTCTGATTGGTGCCGAATTGAATAACCTTGTAAGTGTTGTTTGAGGAAACAACTTTGAATAACCACATCCATTTCTGAAAAAATTATAATACTCTTGTATGGAAGTTTTTGCTTCTTTACTAAAAAAAGATACTCGTGTTTTCTGATTTTTAGTAGACTGATTATTTGAGGGATTATGATTAATATTTACCTTTCGCATTTTGAGATTTATATCTTTTTGGCTCAACTGATATAACTCTTCAGCTCGTAAGCCCGATGACGAACCCAATAGTATTAATGCTTTTATTTGTAGAAAATGAGGACTATCCTTAAAATACAGTATAGTATCGTCAATAGCTTTATGAGAAATTCTCATTGGATTATATACTGGTTCTTTTGGTAAAGATATCTCATCTGTCCATTCAACCTTGAGAAATTTAAGGAATCGCTTTAGTTGATACATTTGTTTACGATAATATGAGGTTGAACACTCCCGCTGTAATTTTGAAAAAAATTGTATGCTTTTTTGCTTATCAATAACTGAAAGTATATACTTTTGATAACTTTTCAATGCCCGGCGGACCTCTTTAATGTGCCGATGAGTAACTCCACTCAGTCTTAAAATATCTAAATATCCTTCGAGAATATCGTCAGAGATTCTCAATATGGGCTCGGAGAGATTTGAACTCTCGACCTCCGCCATGTCAAGGCGACGTCATAACCACTAGACCACAAGCCCTTATATGGAGGGAAATATTCTCTTTGTTTTAGTATTTTTCTATGCCTCCTGACAACGCCCAAAATTGTTAAAAATCTGTGAGCTCTGGCCATACTTATGAAACATGGGTTAAATTCAATTTTTTCTTAGCAGGAAACAATATTTGTCTGACGGATGTTAGGATTATAGATAAAAAAATTTCATTATACAACATTTTTTGTTATATATTTAGAATTCATAAGTTGAGCAACAGCCATATAATTAGGTCGAAACGCCAATGTTTCACTTGTTTTATATCCCTTTACATTTTGACCGATATTGTATACCGTTAAATCCGAGGTGGTTCCAAGAAAATCAACACTTTTATCTTTAGGTTGTAAAAATGCATTATCGACATCAACTACTCCAAAATCAACCAATGCCTTATAATCCATCCCAAGTGAATCATTAGTATTAACAAGCTCATTACGCCCAACATTGCCCTCTCCAATTACTCCATCTGGAAGAGTTTCCTTCTTTTCCAGTTCTACAATATTTGCTAAAAATTCAAACGTGTTCGTAGATAATTTACCAAATTTTTTATTAGTAAGTGGGGTAGTACCTAAAAATACTGCTTCTCCAATACGAAGATGATTAACATGCTTTGGTAATTTTCCTTTTGTCAAAAGAGGGAGAGTAATAGAACTTCCGCCTGATACTAAACTAATATCTTTTTGAAATTTCATCTCGATGAGTTGTTCGTATAAACTCAGTTGTATAAGCTTATCATATGTTGGCTCTATCCCATACATACATCCAAGATTGGTACCTAATCCTATAACTTCAATATTTGAAAAATTAAATATTTTCTTGTAGAAATCTAAAAATTTCTCTCGTACCACGCCCTCCCTTAATTCACCCATCTCAATCATGGCAATGATTTTATGTACTGTATTTTGGCTTTTTGCTTCTTCATTCAATGAAAAAATTGTTGAATATTCAGTATTCAGGGATATATCAGCATATTTAACCACGCTTTTAGTATATGATTTTGCTGGTGGTTTCAAATACATAGTTACAAGATTTTTATTGATGTTTTTAATAGTTTTTAGATTTAAAACCCTTGAATCTCCAATAGAATGCGTTTTCATTATTTCATCAGATCTAAGAACACTCTCAAGAGTTTTTTTATGACCACTTAATACTTTTGTAACCAGGGACCATTTCTTGTTATGTTTATCCATCAGGTAATTGATTTTTTGAATGTTTTGAATGATTCGTTTTGGATTAATTTTAAGATAAGCCATTATTTCACCAACATTGCTACAAGAACTACATATAATATAGTCAAAACGATTGCCCAAAATGCCATTTTAGCTTCTCTTTCCATCTCCTTATTATCTCATAGTAATCTTAGGTGGAAACAATGGTTTCTTTTTTTTACATCTCATTTCAATATATTTAGAGTTAAACCCCATTTTTTTGTATAATTCTCTAGCAGGGTTATCCGGTTCAACATGAAGGGCTACATCATAATTACATTCATCTAATACACGTTGTAATATTTTTTTCCCAACTCCTCTCATTCTATATCCATTATGAGATACGATATAAACCAAAATATAATTTGGAATATATCCAGACATACCTGTTTTGTTTACTACTGCACCACCTATAGTTTTTCCCTCCTGCATTGCAATTATAATAAAACCACCTTTTCCATTTTCCTCTGAAAAAGCATAATTTATTGCTTTTGTAATATCCTGTTTTGTATCTTTGTATTTCCCTAAATGATTGTATAAAAAATCGATAAAGAGTTTTTCTGGTACCAATTTAGGAAATTCCTCTGTTTTATCTATTTTTACTATTTGAAGCATATTTAATACAATCTAAAAAATTGTTAATTGAATAGAAAATGACGCTAAAGAGAGGTAACTAAATTAATTTTTATACATTTATTTATCATTTTCTAATCTCAGTGGACCCTACTGTTTTCGTATTACTTAATATTTTTGGTAAAATTGAAGATAAGATTTTTTGAACCAATAGTCATTAAAAAACTATTTCAGGGATTTGTCCAAAATATCTTTAGTATTTTAAAAAAGAAAAAAGAAGGTTTTTATAGAGTCCATGGAAAATAACGCGGAGATTCTCG
>CAZHIY010000121.1:0-6511 GCA_964533085.1 uncultured Thermoplasmatales archaeon
TATTTTGTATCAATCTGGACTTTATAAAACAATTTTAAAAAAAATAAAAGAAAATAATCTTCCAATTATGGGAACTTGTGCTGGTTGTGTTTTACTTGCAAGTGAACTGGTTGATAATTTTAAAGAAGTAAAATTATTATCAGCAATTGATATGAAGGTTAAGAGAAACGCATTTGGTAGACAAAGGGAATCCTTTGAATGTAATATCAGAATTCATGATTTTTTAGAACCTTATAATGCTATTTTTATTAGAGCACCTATAATTGAAGAAGTGTGGGGCGATTGTAAGATACTGGCAAAAATAGAAAATAACATTGTAATGGCTAGACAAGATAATTTTCTTGCCTTATCCTTTCATCCTGAACTTACTAATGATATAAGAATTCAAAAATATTTTTTAGATATGATATAAATAATTTATAATTAAATGTTAAGATATTTTATTAGAAGAGAATAGGGTAGAAGGCCAAAAATTGAAATATGAACCTGGAGGATGCTTGAATGAGGGTGTTGGCTCTCTACCCTTTTAGTTTCTACTTCCTCATTTTGTAATATAATTATCTAAGTTTATATATTTTTCTATTACAATATATATTCTATACAAAATTAAAACAATCCAAATTTAGTTTAATTATAACTTTTTAAAAAAATTAAAATATGGCTGTTATAAGATAATAAATTCCAGGAAAACAAAATATTTATATAGATAAATAATATTAAAACGAAAGATTTATATATTTACATAAATAATTTTATATGGGAGTTGTAGAGTTCTGAGGGCAAAATTTTTTTTGCATCCCATCTATCTTTCTCCTCATCTACAATACCCAGAAAATACTCTACAACTCCTTAAGTATTATGATGAATAATTCATTAATAATTAAAAAATTTAATATAAAATATAAAAAAATTTCCCTGAAAATGGGAAATAAAAATAATTAGTTATGAAATTTTATGCCTTCATTATAGCCAATAGGAAGATACCTAAAGCAATCGCTGCTCCAACAACGGCACCAACAATTGCTACAACACCTTGAACAACTGTACCTTGGAAATCCAAGATACCTTCCGGTGTACCCATAAATCCAGATAGAATGTTAGCACCATATAGAAAGATAACGAACACTAATATTCCAATAATTATCAATATTCCACCTACAGCTCTGCTTTTTCCTGAACCAAAATAAGCGGTAAAAATTCCAGCAATGATACTTGCAATTGCAAATACCAGCGTCAGCATACTCAAAAATTGATTTACTAAGTTTACTTCCATTTTATTTCCTCCTCAAAATTTAGTTCCAGTTAAAGTTTTTGTGTCAATTACACCCTCAATAGATCTAATTCTATCTACTACTATCTTACCAAGTTTTTCGAAGTCCTCAGCTTGTATTTTAGCTATTAGGTCATATTCACCAAAGAGCGGGTGTAATTCTACAATTTCTGGGACCTTAGAGAGTTTGTTGTAAACATCATGCTCTCGTGCAGGTGCTGCACTTATTAGAACGAACCCTATAGCCATATAATTATCACCTAGCTCCTGTTATATAGTCTTATAATATAAACCTTTTCAAAATTATTGCCTTGGTTATAAAACTAATCAATTATGTTTTTATATTTACTTTTATTTTTTTCTTTTTTACAGATATAAGTTTTTTTAAATCTAAATTTACATTTTTTTCTAAAATATATTCATCTATTGGTTTAGATGGTAGTTTACCATCAACTTCATAAATATAATATCCTTCTTCATCGTCTATAGATTTTATATAAAAATTATTTCCAAATTTTTTAATTTCAATACCAGGAATTTGACTAAGTGCATCTAGAACACTTTTTTTCTTTTCAATTTCAACAATTGATTCCTTAATGAACGGTTCTAAAGCAGATTCTAGATTATTAATTTTAGCAGATAATAAATAAGTATTTCCGAAAATTCTTTTTTTTATTAATTTTACATCTTCTAAAATTTTTACATGTCTTGAAGTTACTGGAACTGAAATTCCCAATTCTCTAGCTAATCCAGAAAGATGCATTTCTTTACTAATCAGCTTTTCAAGAATTGAAATTCTTGTAGAACTGCTCAAAGCTCGAAATATTTTAATGTTACTCATTTAGGTAATGATCGTTATCCAATTTGTTAGATTTTAATCTTTTGTTATATTCTATAAATTTTATGAATTCAAAAATTAGAATTAATCTGATATATTCATTTAAAATAATTATTCCATTAATTATTGTAATAGGTTTATTTCTTGCTGGAGTTAGTGCTGGTATTATAACTTTTGAATCTTCAAATAAATTAACGGGTGAAATTACTGCAACAATAGAGATTAATTTTGGAGATGGAACAACCTACTCAAATGTTTTTACAGTAGAAAATTCAACTGTATTTGATTTTCTTCTAGAAACTGAAAAAAATGGAGAAATAATTGTTGAAACTAATGAAGAAAGTGGAAGTTATGAAATTGAATCTATCACTTATAAAGAAATCAAATATACTCATGGTGAGAATGGATATTGGTGGTTGTTTTATGTAAATGAGCAATTTGCTATAGATAGTGCAGATAAAGTTTATGTAAATAATGGAGATTTAATTGAATGGAAGTTTGAAAATTTTTAGGATAAAAAAGAAGTTTAATAAATAGTAATAATATTTGGAATAGGGGTTTAAAATGATAAAAAATAATTTCAATTTTAATAATAGAATAATGCTAGCTGTTTTTCTAATAACAATTGGATCAATAATTAGAATTCTTTTACACAATAATCTTCCAGGATCTCCATCAATTTACATTACATTAAATGGTATTACACAACCAATGTTTATGTTAGATTTATTCTTTATTGTAGCTATTATTTCACTTGTTAGCGGAATAATTTTAGGTGGATATTATACTTTCATTGTCCCTATTTCCGTTATGATAATAACAGATTTTGTGATTGGAAATAACTGGATTGCGATATTTACATGGTCCGGTTTTGCAATAATTGGATTTATTGGATACTTTATAAAAAAGAAAAAAAGTCTCACATTAAATCATATTCCAAGAATTTTTGGATTAGGTATAGGCGCTATATTATTATATGATATCTGGACAAACTTAGGGACATGGTTAGGTGGATGGTATACTCATACATTGGAAGGTCTCTTACTTTGTTATACCAAGGCACTTCCATTCATGTTTTGGCATTTACTTTCTACTACAATTGCTATGGTTCTAGTTATTTTACCAATTATTTACCTTAAAGAGCACAAACTAAAAATTCCCGATTTTCAGATTAAACCAATAGAACATAAAATATCATTTGTTGTACCAGTAATACTAATGATTTTAGCACTTTTGGGTTTACTAGTATAAAACAATTTTTTTTCTTCTTTTTGTGCAAAACACTTTAAACATAGTTTTAATTTCAAGATTATATGAGTTATCCTCTTAATATAGCAAGAAAAGAAATCTTATCAAAATTAGAATCTACTCTGTTAAAATTAGGTTATAACGGTGATATTAAACTTGAAATTCCTCCAATAGGCTTAGGAGATTTTGCTTTTCCATGTTTTTCATTTACATCTAAAGCAAAAAAATCACCAAATGAAATTGCAAATGATATTGTAAAAAAATTTGAAAAAAGTAAATGGATCAAAAAAATTGTTGTTAAAGGTGCATATATAAATATATTTTTAGATAACGACATTTTTAAAAAATCTTTTTTTAAATCAATTATTGAAAAAAAAGGAAATTATGGTTATCTTGAAAGAAAGAAACAGAATGTGATTGTGGAACATACTTCTGCAAATCCTAATGGACCACTGCATGTAGGGAGAGCAAGAAATCCAATTATTGGTGATACAATTGTTAGGATATTTAAGACTGCAGGTTACAATGTTGAATCGCAGTTTTATCTAGATGATATGGGAAAACAAGTTGCAATTCTCGCGTGGGGAGTTAATAATTTAGATTCTAAGAAAATTCCTAAAACTAATTATAATAAACCTGATCATAAAACAGTTGGATATTATCAAGTTGCCAGTAAATTATTAAAAGAAGATGAAGAAGTTGCAAAACAAATCGGAATTATTGTTAAGAAAAGTGAAGAAGGGGATAAAAAAACAATTGATCTAGTTCATAAAGCTTATACACCTGTTTTAGAAGGAATAAATAATAGTTTGAAACGCGTTAATATAAAAATTGATAGTTATATACCTGAATCTAACTTTCTTAAGGATAATAGTGCAAATAATGTTGTAGAAAAATTAAAGAAATCTGATTATTGTGGAGTAGAGGAAGGAGCCTACTACTTAGATATGAAACCCTTTGGAATTAAAGGACGGAATACAAATTTCTTTTTTTTAAGGAAAGATGGTACAACATTGTATGCAACACGAGATATTGCCTATCATTTATGGAAAGCTGATCATGCAGATATCCTAATAAATGTACTTGGAGAAGATCACAAACTTGAATCAAAACAGGTTGAAATTGCATTAAAATTAATGAATGCAAAAAAAATTCCGAAGGTAATTTTTTACTCATTTGTTTCATTACCAGGCGGTAAAATGTCTACTAGACGTGCCAGGGTTGTATATATAGATGAACTCATTGATGAATGTATTAATCTTGCCTATAAAGAAGTAAAGAAAAGAAGAGGAAAAGAACTTTCAGAAAGGAAAATGAAAGAAATAGCAGAGATTGTTGGAATCGGTGCTTTAAGATATAATATTATTAAAGTCCAACCTGAGAAAGATATGGTATTCAAATGGGAAGAAGCCTTAAATTTTGAAGGAAATGCATCACCATTTATTCAATATTCACATGCAAGAGCATGTAGTATTCTCTCAAAAAAACAAGATGAAATAAGGGATATTGACGCTTCCTTATTAAATCATGTATCTGAAGAGAGGCTTATTAAAAATTTAGCTAAGTTTCCAATAATAATCGAAGAAGCTTGTGATGGCTATAAACCACACAGTATACCAACTTATCTTTTTGAAGTAGCATCTCAATTTAACAAATTTTACAGAGATTGCCCAGTTTTACCTGAAAAAAATATTGATATAAGAAAAGCAAGACTTTCATTAGTTAATGCAACAAGAATTGTTTTAAAAAATGGTCTTAATATCCTTGGTATTGTTGCACCTGAGGAAATGTAAAAATGCAGTATAAGCAAATAAAAGTTAATACATTAATTAATAAAATCACTAAAAAAGATACACTTTTTGCAGGAATTTATACAATCGATCCTTATCAGAATTGTGAATATGGGTGCCTATATTGTGACTCTTCAATTGATAAAACAATATACATTAAAACAAATGCTATAGAATTACTAAGAAAAGAACTAATACATTTAAATCAAGGAACAATTATTGTTGGATCAGTCCATGATCCTTATCAAAAAGTTGAAGAACAAACCAAAATAACAAGAGCTTTATTAAAAATAATTGAAGAAAGTAATTTTGCTTGTCATATACTTACTAAATCAGATTTAGTACTTAGAGATATAGAAATATTATCAAAAATAAAGAAATGTAGAGTAACATTAAGTTTAACATCAGTTAATAATTATACTTCAAAGATTTTTGAAATAAATGTACCTTTACCAAAAACAAGACTTCAAACAATTAAAAGGCTTTCTGAAGCAGGAATCAAAGCAGGTCTTGCTCAAATACCAATTCTTCCATATGTTACTGATGAAGAAATAAATGAAATAATTAAATCAGCTAAAAATTATAAAGCAAGTTATTTTTTGTATAAACATTTAGAACTAAAGGGAGATCAAAAACTATGCTATTTCAATGTTCTAAAAAATTACTATCCAACTCTAATTGAAAAATATCAAAAATTGTATAATAATAGTTACTTACCTGATATTAGATATGTGTTTAGGATTAAGAATAATATAAATAAATTATGTAACATTTATGGATTGGAAAATAAAATTTTGAAATAAGAAATATGATTAATTTTTGAATATTTGAAATCTTATTTCTTTTTTCTAGGTGATAATGATAATCCGATTACGATAATTAATAATATTATTACAACAATTACGATTATCATTATATAAGGTGTCTTTGTTTCCATTTCTCTTTTATGTGGATAGTTTGTTGAACCAAATGGCATATGCCCATTTAGATTCATATTTTCATCATAGCTCAATAGTTCTGGTTTTTCCCAATTGTTATCATCACTAAATTCAGTATCAGGGACATATACACGGAGGTTTGGATCTCCAAAGAGACATACATTCTCCCAGATATCCCACCACCATTGACCAACAAGCAACTGGGGACCACATGCTCTCATTCCTTTTTCATATGCCTCTCCCAATGTGTCGCCAAGTGCAAATCTTTTTATTATAAGTTGGGTCCAAGATGCAGCCCAATCTGTTGTTGTCCATGGATCTATAATCTGATATACAGAACCATGTCTCATCCAGGTTAAATGTAAATATGTGGTTGCTGGAAGACAAGAAATTGTATTTATTCCCATAGAATGGAGATTTTCCAAAT
>CAZHIY010000122.1:0-6496 GCA_964533085.1 uncultured Thermoplasmatales archaeon
AATACAGAATAAGAACTATAAAATAGGTGCAGCATGTCAAGCTTAGCGATAGCGGTTCATTATTGGGTAGGGAATATTCCACGTTTTATTAAAAGGTATTTTACTTGAAGAAAATGGAAAAGGTTGTGGAGATTTTTGAGAATAATTAAACCGGATTTGAAGTGGCAGTATGACAGAGATATCCCAAAGAGAATATGGGATACATACATGAAACAGTTTGGAGACAGATATCGTCTTGTGAGAGATGAAAACAATGTCTGGCATATCAAATGCAAATTTGGAGTTATTCAGTTGTACAGTATGATACAACACCAATTATGTTTTACAGCAGAGTTCAGGTCGAAGCGCCATAAAACTTGGTTTAAAAAAACTCTCAGTACGGATGGCACTATCATGCAGGAAACGGATTTAGGCATAGTTTATGTCTTCCAAGAAAAGTTTTTGCCTTCTATGGCCCCTAAGTGCCTTGTTTACTGTAAAAAAAATCTTTCTGATGACTACCGCAGACTGCTTTCAGAGCGTATGAGAAATATTAATGAAAACAAAAGGAAGAAGGCTGGGAAAAAGAGGTTGATGATATTTTGTGAATAGGGCTGTTATTTACCTTAGGGTTTCTACGGATCAGCAGACGGAGGAGTCACAGTTAGATGCGTGTAAGGATCTCTGTAGGCAAAGGGGATTCAATGTTGAAGGAGTTTTTTCAGATCATGCCAAATCTGCTTATAAAAACATTTCTCGCCCTTCTTACAAGAAGGTCATGAAGCTAGTATACCAAAGGAAGGTTCAGCATGTTGTTGTTTGGGCTTTGGATAGGTGGACGCGTAAGGGTGGTGTTGAGCTTTTGAAGGAAATCAATTTGCTGGCATCTTATGATGTGCGGCTGCATAGTGTGCAGGAGGCGTTTCTTGATGAGATCAACATTCCTGGTGAGATTGGCATTCATCTGCGTAATTTCCTTATTGGTTTCTTGGGTTATACTGCAAAGCAAGAGTCTGAGAAGAAAAGCCAGCGGATTATAGACAGTATTAAGTTTCAGAAGGCTCTCAAAAGGGGTCGGGTGGGAAGACCTATGCTTCCAGATGAGGTCATTCGGCAGGTTGTTGATGCGTTGGGGCGTGGTGATAGCTATCGGAAAATTTGTAGTGAAGTAACATATAAAATTAAATATGGAAAAATCAAACACGTTAGCGTAGCAAGTATATGTAAAATTGCCAAAAAGTGCATATAAGCAGAGGGTGTTAATTTATGATCTGGAAGCATGACCATGGTTGTGTGAGACGTATCACAAATATTCCCTGACCATTGTCACATTCACAGAATGGTCACAGGTGATTTGTTTTTAGGGCTTGTGGTGGAACTTGTTACTGGATTTGTTGTGAGGGTTTGTGTGGGAAGAGAGGATTGCATCAGGGTGAGTGTTGGAGTGTCTTGTCATTGCAAGTCAGGCCTGACTGGATAGCGATGTTCAAAGCCCAGGTTTATGCCACAGGGCCACCCCCCGTCAGACTATGATTGGGCTTAGAGAGGCCGTCGAGTGAGATTCATGATGATGTATGGTTCACGGAATGCGCGGAGCAGGCATGCCCCATCGTCGAACATATGCTTTTGCACAAAAAATGATGTCGGACGGACGGAATGATTACCGTCGTCAGATTTCTTCGGCGAAAGCAAATCGAAAACACGCACTATTTGACGGGCTGAAGTTCCGTGGTTGTTTTCCGTGCGTGATGGGCGCCGTGATTATTCGCCGACTATACACGTCGTCCGTAGCCGACGGAAAAGACGGACGGAAAAGACGGACGGAAACAGCCGACGGAAATAGCCGACGGAAATGGCCGACGGAAAACCAACGGATTTTTCATGGTCCCGTGGACAGACTGGACGAGAGACTCGTCAGCGGATGGCATTTACGATGTGCTCACAACAAATGTCACTTAAGGATACTCATGGAGATGAGAGGAAGTGGTCAGACCCACTTGTTATGACCATGCCAAAGGACAAAGCAACTCAAACTTCACCATTCCTAAACTTCCTTCAGAACCATCCATTCCTATACCATTTGTTTCAGTATTTGTTACAGCGGTTAGGAGTACAATAAAACAATTTTTTTTTCTTTATTATTTTTTAGAAATGAAATCAGAATAATTAAGAATAGATTTGAACTTCTTATTTAGGTATAAATCCCCATTTACCCGTTTTTCTAAAAAAATATATAATTCAACAGGAGAGTATGCTCCCGTCGGGAAGGGAACACGAATTTACTAGTAAAAATACTTCCACTATTATAACTTCTGGAATAAAAAATATTTATTATAATCTAACAAGAAATTTCTAAATCGCCGGTAAAAGAATATGTGTATTAAATAACTACTGTCTATTGGTAAGTATCAAAAATATTCCATGGGCTATCGAGGAATATTAAAAATTAAACCTAGTAGTATTTCTAGTATTGGAAATCTTATGTTGGTTAAATTCCTATTATATAATAATATGCACCGACAAAACATTTTGTACGTACTAGAGAGATACCGACAAATAGAATTCTATAGATAAAGTAAAAAATAAAGATGGTTTTGATTTTATGTATATATAATTAGATTTAGCAGTCTTTCCAGCATTGGGAAACGTTCCCATAGCCAATGATATGATGATGCTCTGGTTCTTGGTATAGTAATCTTATATTCCGACCATTCACTCTCAGCATTATACGGATCCTTAGATTTACATCTTATAGTATAAGTTCCCTTATCATTCCATTTATGACCTCTGACAATCTCAATATTAGAATCATAGGAACCTACCCATCCAGTATCCTTACCATCACCCCACTCTATGTAATACCAGATAACACTGCCATCAGGGTCAATAGATGTGAATGTAAAATTATATAGTATCCCAGTTTTACCCCTAGCTGGACCATCAATAGATGGTTGATTGGGTAGGGTGTTACCATCTTGTATCCAAGCGTAGGTTGTATCGTCTGCTGTGTTGGATTCATTATCTGTAACAGTGAGATATACAGTAAAATTCTCAGCACTTACATAAGTGTGAATAGGATTTTGTTCTTCTGACTCTTGAGTGTCTCCAAAATCCCACAGATATGTATGTGGTGAATAACCACCTTTTGAATAACCTTCAAACTGAAGAGGTTCATTAATAAGACCATAATATGGACCGTTTGCATCAGCCTCTAATTCGCTTCTACCAAAAGCATAAAGATAACCTATAGTATTAATTGTTTTTCCAATCTGCTCCGTTTTGCAGGAACTCATATATACTATACCATCCTCTCCAATAGCAGGAGAGGATTCAATCCATCCTGACTTGAATCGCCATTTCTCAGAACCATCAGAATAAATAGCAAAGAAGTTAGCAGAACCACCTTCAAATGATGTTGTTCCAAAATAGATTGTGCCCTCTGCAGAAATAGCAGGAGAAGCGCCAAACCAAAAACGCCCACCAGTATCAAATTTCCATTTTACAGTTCCATTAGGATATATTGCATAAAGATTTCCATTCCATGAGCCAACATAAATAATTCCATTATTATCTATTACAGGAGTACTCCATATAGCTCCAGTGTTCTGTTTCCATTTCATAGTACCATTATTAGGGTAAAGAGCGTAGAATTTGTTATCTGAGCCGATATAAACAGTTCCATCGTCCCCAATAGTAGGTGAACCATGCACCCAACTTCCAGTGTTAAATTTCCATTTAAGTGTGCCATTTGAATAAAGGGCATAAACATTTTCATCAATAGAGCCAAAATAAATTGTTCCATCATCAGCAATTGCAGGTGATGAAAATATGAGATGATTTGCCTCAAATGACCACTTTGTTTTACCATCAGGTTTTACAGCCCATAATTTCTGATTTTCAGTATCAACATAATAAATAATACCGTCTTCTGAAATTGCAGGGGAACTTTGAATATTTTCTGAACTTATTCCCCATTTTCTTGTACCATCAGGATTAATTGCATACATCATGGATGGATCGCCATATACAGTACCAACATAAATTGTCCCGTTTTTATCAATAGCTGGTGCAGACCAAATATATCCATTTGTATCAAATGTCCACTTAATAGTTCCATTAGGATATATTGCATATAAATCTAAAGAGCTTGTGTAAATTGTACCATTTTTATCAATTACTGGTGAACCTTTCATAAAATATTTTTCGTCTTTAACATGCCATATTTCATCCCAAGTATCAACAGTGTTATAGATACTTTGTCCAGTGTGACGAGCATCATGACTATGCATAGGCCAAGGTGAATTCATAGGAGGACTATCTGTGAGCTGATGATTCATAACTGGATTAATTATTATATCTGGAGAAGTGTTATCATTATCTGAGTGTTCTCTATTGATATATTTTTTTGAATCAGGTATTTCAAGTATGTTATAATAATCATAATACTCAGGATACAGGTGCCTATCAAATTTATAATTCTCAACTAGTATCTTTTTATCAGAGGCTATATCATTATTTCCCATAGCCATTGGGACAACTATTGATGAAATTAGTAATATAATTGTTGCAATTAATATATTCACCTTGATGAAGCTGTATTTCTTCATTTACAAATCCCTAAAATTATTTCAATTTCACTATTTACATATTTTTATCTATTATTTAATGATTTTCCTTATAAATTTCTTTTTTCTGTAACCTCAGATTCGTTATCACCCCATTAAATATAAAATCAATCAAATGTAACTTTTTTATTGAAAATCCTACAAAAGTAAATAAAAATGTCTGATTTTGGAATTTTGTAGGAAAAACTGCTAATACCGTTTTATATTGTGATATTACATTTAATAATCATTCTCGATAGTAACAATAATTTGGTATAAGGTGGGGTATATGATAGAAGAGAAAGAATCGTATGGTATTATTGATATTAAGGAAGCTGATCCTCAACTTGAAAAACATAGAAAGGAAGTAATTGAAAGATATATCGAATATGAAATTGCTTTGATGCAAGATTTCAAGGAACAAGGAAAATCCCTTGATGATTATTTAGACCATATAAAAACAACTTTATGGAATGTTAAAAATAAGAGAGCACAGCAGATAAAAAAAGAATTAGGAGTTTGAATCTTATTTCTTCTTTCTGCTGATAATCTCATCAATGAATTCATATTTTACTAGGGCTTTACCCATTATTATTTTACCCTCGTTAACCCTGAAGAAAACTTCATCATTTGGTTTCAGTTCAAGCAGTTTTAAAACCTCAGGAGGTAGTGTTACTCTGTTTCTATTGTCAATTTGTCTGGGTTTACCAAGTAATTTTTCCATTTACCTCTTGTAATATCATATACTGTATTTAGTTTTATTGGGTAAATGGGTTAATAGGAAAATTATAAATACCCATAATGTGTTCTAGATTTGGAGGAAAAATATGATGAAAAAAATTTTTAAGAAGTTGATAGAAGATATTTTTGGAGGAAATGAATTATGAAAAAGAAATTAAGTGTGGTAATTTTAACCATGATATTGATAGCCAGTACCGTGTTAGTTGTGAACGATGATATTAATGTTGAAGCAACATCAGGTGATGGTGAAGGAGCAAATGAAAATATTATGTTAGATGTAGATTATATATGGGGACGAACAGAACAACTTGCAAATGTGATATATCGATATCCCCAAGGAATGATCCCAAGGGGAAGAGGTTTTGGAACATTAGGAGCTAATAATTATACAGTATTCGATATATTAATACCTGAATTACAAAGTATGAATCTTTCAGGTGTTGATGAACTACCTATTGGTCATATAGACTCAGAAGAAGAATGGGGAGATTGGGAATATACCACTAATATATGGGTAAACGATTTCCAACTAACAGTAAATAATGATAATTATCCGTTTCCTAATAATATTCCAAAAAAAGAAAGTTTTCTAATTCCTGCAGGACGTAATTCAACCCTCCCCAGTTGGCTTGGAGGTGTACCAACTTTTAATAACAGCTTTGAAAACGTGGAAATATTCCCGAGGATTTTTACAGACTTGTGGCCGCTTGGTGGTACATTTAACAATTATTCATTAAATATATCGGAATCAGATTATGAGAATTTAAATAATCCTTTTCCGCTAATTTATGGAAAACTAACATATATCTCTGAAAATGATGCAATTCCTGATGCTGAAAACCAAATTGGTAGAGTTTTTTTACTGGAGGAATCTTCAAGTTGTCAAGATAAATTAGATAACCTTACAAATAGTCAAAGCATAATCATTGTTGATACACCAGCTATTTATAATATAGATGCATCAAATTGCCCATCTCCTGTTGTAAATATAGCGAATTATTCCGCTGGATCTGAGCTTTTAAATATAGTTGAAAACTATTCATATATACTAGTAGATAATGTTACAGATAATCTGATAATAACATATAATTTTAATGATACAGGTATTCTTCCAAGTACATGGCGTCAAAATTCATTCTGAATTGAGCATAGAAAGCCATTCCTCGATACTC
>CAZHIY010000123.1:0-6482 GCA_964533085.1 uncultured Thermoplasmatales archaeon
TCTTAATTGGTATTTGCAGTTTTTCACATAGATATCCCAATCTTCTTATTACTCCTGTGTTTTTGATTCTTTGAGAATATTTCTCAAGTTTTTTTACATCATAATCCATTGTATTCAATGCTTTTGCAACTTCGATTATTCCTCCACAATGTTGAGGTTTGTCAAGACAATCTATTATTGTTTTTTCTTTATCTGTAATTTGTACTTGTGTGTCTTCAAACCATTCTTCTTTTGTTCCAAATATTTTTTCTTTCTTTAATCTAATAATTTTGTAGTTCACACCAAAAATATTTATTTTTTGTTGCTTTTTTCTTGAAGTGGTTTGGATAAATACTGTGATAGGGATCTGTTCAGTGAATCCATAATGAT
Source organism: uncultured Thermoplasmatales archaeon (assembly GCA_964533085.1). Lineage (GTDB taxonomy): Archaea > Thermoplasmatota > E2 > DHVEG-1 > DHVEG-1 > SG8-52-3. Next base: position 370 of record CAZHIY010000123.1, read on the forward strand.
TTAGTGCTGACCAATATGATATAATGCATGGATTTACAATAAAGTCGCCTAGCACATATTCATGTAGAGTGTATTTTCCCTTTTCTGCACCTAGGGGTATTACTATATATTTCCCGGGTTCTACTCTCTCTATCCATCCCTTTTTTTCTAGTCTTGATAGTATAACCTTTAGGACGTTTCTATTAGTGGACGTTATTTTTGCTGCATCCTCCATGGTAAATACTTTTTTCCTAGCTAACTCATCCAAAAGATTAATTCTCATTTTTATACACCTGAGTAAACAATTTTGTTAACTTTGGTGCATATTATTGAGAATATATAAGTCTTATGAATCTTTTATCAATTGGGTTAAAAAAGCTTTAAGTTTTACTCTATTAATTGAAGGGTTTTAGATAAGATTTTGTTGTTTAGAATCATTTTCTTTTGAATCGTGGTTAGAAATGATTTTTTCCTTTCTTTGCATTTCATAAACATAGTCCCAAAGGGCTCTTCTTACAATTTCTGACCATCTTATTTCTTTATGTTCTCTCATAATAACATACAATTTTTTTGGTACTGATAGCGTAACATTTGGCATAATTATTCACAATAAGTAATTGTGAAATTCTTGAATAAAACAATTTCGGCATAATATGGCCGTTTTGATCTCTACACATGGCAAGTTTTAACAAATTTTATGGCAAACTATATTTGAAGTTTAATTATTTGTTTTTTAGATGGTAAATTATCTCTACGAAGAAGAAATTATTGAAATTAATAGGTTATGTTTAGAAACAAGTAATGAAAATGAAGAATTTAATATTTTAAATCAAGATGATATTAATTTTATATTGAATTTCTCCTCCAAAAATTTTGATGATATTTATGAAATCTCATTAGCCTATTGTATTTCTATAATTGTACTTCATCCTTTTAAAAATGGTAATCATAGAACATCTTTACTTGCTGCAGAGCATTTTTTATTAAAAAATAAATGCGAATTCGTAGGTAATGAAGATAATGATTTAAAAATTCAAAAATGGAGAATCGAATTTGAGAAGGAAAATGATTTAGAAAGAGAATTTTTTAGAATCGCTTGTATTGAAGACTGTAAGAAGAAATCAGAAGAGATAAAAAATATAATGAAAACAGAATATGGAAAAAACATCGAGAAATGGTTAAAAGATAATTTTAATGAGCCTTAGAGCAATAAATAATAGATTTTTTTCTACTCTCAACTAATTTTTTTAAAGAATGTTTTTCTTTTTTGGTTAAATGTTTTTTTTTCATTTTAATATTCACTTAATTATATGATAACATATAATACTTATAATTTTTTCTTAATATATGTTTTTACTAATACAAAAATCGCTATATATGATCTCTTAATCTTAAATATTCTTCAACAGTCAAATCAAGAGATTGAGCTTCTCTTAGTCCATCATTAATTATTATATTTTGTATTGCCGACCAATCTTTATCATCATGTTTTAGAATATATTCAATCCATTTTTCATTTGTTTCCATTTCTTTTAATCCAATTTTCAAAGCATATTTATTTGGGATTGATTCGACAAATAAATCTATCCATTCTTCAAACAACATAGCAATTATTGAATCTACTAAATATTTATAAAACCTACTAGGTATGGCAACTCTTAGCAAGTTTTTTATTCGGTATCATTATAGTATCGGCAATTGTCATTTTTTACCGATACCGATATATACTATCAGAAACATATCGGTATATTATGAAATACGCCGATACCGATATTAACAAATTATTATTTAATAAAATTCAAGAAAAGAAAAAAAAATTAGATAAACATAGGCCTATTCCAAAGGATACCCTAGTTAAAATTTTAGAAGATTTTAGACTTAGGCATACTTATCATTCTGATGCAATAGAAGGAAATACTCTGAGTTTACAGGAAACCAAAGTCGTCTTAGAAGAAGGATTAACAATAAACGGTAAACCCTTGAAAGACCACATCGAAGCAAAGGATGACGCTGAAGCTTTTGATTTAATGATAGAATTAGCGCAAAAAAAGAAACAAATCACCCAAGAAATCATTCAAAGAATACATGAAACAGTTACAAAAGGAACCTTAACTGATCCGGGGAAATATAGAACTGAAAATGTTAGAATCTCTGGATCGAAAACAACACCACCGAGTTATCTCAAAATTGTAAAATTAATAGATGATTATATCAAGGATATAAAAACTCTTAAAATGAATACAATCAGTAAAGCTGCTTTTATTCATCATAAATTTGTATGGATCCACCCATTTTCAAATGGAAACGGAAGGGTAGCAAGACTATTAACAAATTTATATCTAATCAAAGAAGGATATCCTCCAATTGTTCTTAAAAAAGATGATAGAAAAAAATATTATAATGTATTAAAACAGGCAGATTCTGGAGATTTAAATCCTTTAACAGATTTCATTGCAAAAGAGGTACATGAATCTTTACAATATTATTTATCAATAATGCTTGAAGAAGAACGATTGATCCCATTAAAGGAAATTGCAAAATATTCAAATCATTCTCAAGAATATTTAAGCTTGCGTGCAAGGCAAGGGAAATTAGATGCAGTAAAAATAGAAAATATTTGGTATTCATCAAAAAGAGCAATAAAAGAATATATGAAAAACAAATAAAAAATTACAAGTTATGATCTCTATAATTTCAGTGACCTCTTCTATAGATTTATAAAAATGAAAAAAACCTTCTTTCTTTTAGAAAATTGTAGAAAAAATGTCATCATGAAATTTATCACAGAAAGTTATATATAAAGCATAAGCATATATGCTTTATTAGGAGTAATTATGAGAACTACAATAGAACTTAATGACGCGATCTACAAAAAAATAATAAAAACAAATGGTAAGAGAAATATCTCAAACACAATAAATGAAATCTTATTCAAATACTTCCTTAAAAAGGAAAAAAAGGATTTGTTTGGAGTAGACCAATGGCTAAAAGAGAAAGGAACAGGAGATCTAAGAGATGAATACGACCGTGACATTTGATTCTAGTGCATGGATTGAATACTTTGCGGGAACATCTAAAGGAAGAAAAGTAAAAAAATATATTGATGAAAATGCAAATATCTTCACTCCATCAATTTGCTTGATGGAAATAAAAAATAAATATTTGAAAGAAGGCTATAAATACAAAGAAAGAATAGATTTTATTAGTAATATTTCATCTATAATTGATATAGATAAAGAAATTGCATTAAAAGGAGCTGAAATAAAAAATAAACATCACCTTTATACCGTTGATGCAATAATATATGCTGCATCAAATTTTAAAAAATCAACACTTATCACAGGTGATCATCATTTTGAAAAATTAAAAGATGTTGAGATTATTAAATAACTTGTTAGTAATAAGTCCTATATGTGGGCAAATAAATAAAATGCTGAATTATATTATCAATACTAGAAAAGATGAAAATTGAATCTCTTGAGGATAATATTGAAATCAAGAACAAAGAATTGACAAATCTTGATAAATTTGTTATAGACTTTACATCGATTTTAACAAAAGAGAAAATTGAATATGTTATTGTTTCAGGTTATCTTTCTATACTATTTGGTAGGAATAGGACTTCTGAAGATGTTGATATAATTGTTAACAAAATCGAGTATAAGAGTTTTGAAAAATTATGGAATAAAATTATTAAAAATTATGATTGTGTGATTACTTCAGATTTAAATAATGCTTATGAAAATTATCTTCTAAAAGATACCTCCATCAGATTTGCTAAAAGGGAGACTTTTATACCTAATATTGAGTTTAAATTTCCAAAATTTGATATCGACAAATGGACTTTAAAAGAGCGGAAAAGAGTATTGATAAATAAACATGAGATATATATTTCTCCATTAGAAATTCAAATACCATATAAACTGTTCCTCGGAAGTGAGAAGGATATTGAAGATGCGAAATTTCTTTATAATTTATTTAAGGATAATATGGATATTGGAATATTCAATGAGTTTAACAATAAGTTTAAAACAAAAGAGCTATTTGATAGGTATATAAAATGAAATTACCAAATGTAAATATTAAAGAATTAGAGGAATTTAAAAAGAAAAATTTCCAGGAACGTTTAGATTTTATTGATAAATATACTGAATGGCTTAAAAAAAATCCAAATAAAAAATGGAGCAAACAACAAAAAGATCTTATTGATTAAAACAACCTGCTAGGTATGGCTACTATATTTTACTCAAATATACTCGCTTACTTTTTTCAAGTTTGATAAATTTATTAATCTCCTCAACCAACTTCCCATCAATTTTATTTTCAGACAAAAGTTTGTTAAGTGCAGCAGTATCCAACTGATCAACTTCCTCCCAAATACCATTTTCCTTCAGCAACTTTTCAAGCTTTTCTCTTTCCTTAGAACTTTTCGAAGGAAACCTAACAGTTTCAGTTTCTTTTATTCTTACTTTATTTTCACTACCAAAAACAACATCAACTTTTTCCTTTTCAGCAAACGAAAAAAGAGCTTTTTCTATTTCTTCAATTTCACCGTCAACCTCATCAACAAACTTTTTTTTCTTTTTTTTTAGTTCAGCATAACGATTAACAAGCTTTACACCAGAATCACTTAAATACTTGCTCTCAGGCATTTCACGAATCTTATACAAATGCACCCACTGCTTACATACTGGCCTGTATTCACACAAATCACAAAGAAAAGAAACATTTGCTTCAAACCTATCCTCACTTTCAATCTTGTCAATTAGAGAAATTGTTTCTTTTTTTAAACGCACAAGCTCCTCATCAGACCTTGTTGAATCAATCTCCTTGTCAAATGCGAGAAAATGCCAAATAAGCTTAACGGACTTAACATCAGGATAATTGTTCTTCACACCGATCATATAGAGAGCAAGCTGACGATCAGACTTTATATACTTAGGAAGTGGCAGACGAGAATTTGTCTTATAATCATGGATTTCATAAAAACCATCACCTGCTTCAACTAGTCTATCAATATAACCTTGAAGCTGGTAAGCACCTTCAGAATCAAGATCAATCTTTATTCTATCTTCAAGAGCAATAATCTTACCCTCAGAAAAAGGATGATAACGATTATAATAAGCCCTAATAAACTTCTCAGCCATTCTTATGTAATTATCTTTTGTGTACTCCTTTTTAACAATTACAATTGAACTATCCCAGTTCTTCTCCCACACCTCATGTAAATAATTTATCAAATCCTCAAGTGAATTCTTCTTTTCAAACTGAAGATCCTTATAGAGCTTTTCAAGTACTTCGTGTACACAGCTACCGAGAAATGCTTCAATACTCTGTGCTACCTCTGGTTCAAGTTTATCAATATACTGAAGTTTATATTTGTAAGGACACTGCTCAAAAGTGCTAAGTCGGGAGTGAGAGTAAACTGTCATTATAAAAAAGAAATAAACTAGTTTATTTTAATTGTATTGAAATTAAAAGTTAGGTGGGATATCATCATTTGAAATTATTGAAAACTTACAATCATCACAGATCCCATCAGGGTTATCTGTATCGTTTACACCACAGATTTTACAAATCATATTTCCTCTCTGAAAATAAACTAACAAATTTTTTTATGGGATATTGTAACGTAAGTCTGAGAGAATTCCAGTATCCAGATCATTTTGAGCTTCCTCTCCGAAGATATAGGTGTAATACTCGTCAAGCTCTTTCAGATGATATTGAAACCAGGCGGTAAAGTATTTACTGGAGATTCGATGTTGCTCTTCAAATTCAATACCTTTTGGAGTGTCTATGCCAAGCAATTCTGCTATCCTGGCAGTGAATTCGTCAATAAAACCGATATGATTGCCTCCTGTAATTGACAGGTATTCTTTGACAGTTGTTTCTGGAATTAGATCAGTGTAAAATGGTACGACACGTTCAGGTGGTACCATGCCGTCATTGGTTCCTACTTGTAGTTGTGTTGGTACTGTGATATTTTTTGCTGCATCTTTTGCATCATCTGAACTTGCTGGTGCTAGGGGAACTGCGGCATCAATCTCTGAATTAGGAGCTCCTGTTGCCTCTATGCATCCTCCACCGCCCATAGAAAGACCTATTGCTCCGAAGGTTTCAACATCGACCACATC
>CAZHIY010000124.1:0-6454 GCA_964533085.1 uncultured Thermoplasmatales archaeon
TACTGTAAGACCTATATCTATTTTTGTTATTTTACCAGTATTCCAACCCATGAGAGTATGTGTTAACCAATCAGGCATTTTCTTTCCTACATTCGAATCTGTAAGTCTTTTTGTTAAAACGCCATGATCTGAAGAAAAGTTATAATGCAAATGGTATAGCCGGAAAAGATCTTATATAGATTAAATCATGTTTCCAACGCTCAAAAAATAAACATTTTTTCTCCGGTTATGTTGTTTTTTTCGTTTTTGATACCAAATATTTCTGCAATATCTCCTTTTTTTGGGATATAGTCTAAGGATTCTAAGTTATAGATTTTATTCTTATTAACTGAATATGGAGGCTCAGAAAGTTGAAAAATTATTATTTCGTTGGTATGATTTATTTCTACTATTTCTCCTGTAATTAATATCTTATTATCTTGTTTTTCATAATTCTCTAATGTGTATAAAATGTCAAACCTTTTTTTACTGTGTTCTAAGCTGCTATATATCATTAAAAAAATCAGTATAGCAATTAGAATAATCCCAAAGATTTTTCTATTTTGTTTCATAGATAATCTATGGATTATCAGTTACTATCAATTCTTTTACAGGTGTTCCATCGCTCCATAAACCCATAAATCTTTGTTCAGGTGTATTTCCGAGACAATATTCAAAATTGTTTCCATAAAAAACGTAATCAGTAAGAGCATCAAAGAGCTTCCAAGTCGAGTAATAATCCATAGCATCAACAGTATCTGACAAAAACCTTGGAAGACAAACTGGTGCTAAATGATCGGCAACAATATCTGGATTGCCATATGTATCTGTTACCTGAACAATAAAATCCTTATTGGAAAAAGGAATTTGTGTTGTATTTTCGAAAATTATTTTTGCAGAATGATTTCCAACAGTTGCATCCTCTTCCCCCACAATTACAAGCATAATTGTATTATTTGATATTTTTGAGAAATCTGTTGTTTCACCCCTATGGATATATGGTTGTACTGGCATAATTGCTTTTGGAATTGGAAGGCCTTCATCTTCTGCTAATGCTGCCATAATTGCAGTAATTCCTCCCCCTAGAGAATGACCTAGGATTGCCAGTTTATCTAACTCAGGACGTACATGCCATCCTTTATTTAGGGTCTCAATTGCATCTTTCACAGCATTAATTGCATTAGTAGTAAAATTTTCAAATCCGCGCACCAAACCTTTTTGATATCGTGGGTAAACAACGATATTTCCTTTTTTTACTATGTGATTTATCCATGCTCTATATGCTATGGGATGAATTGCTGACCATCCATGATTGAAAACTATAAGAGGTGCAGACTTTGGTTTTGGCATAATAGGTTCAAAAATCCAATACTGTTGTCCCCCTCTTTTGTATCTAGTTTTCATTACCATTAAATGTGAATATTCTGCACTTCCAGGACCGTTAATAGGTTGCTCAGGTTGTGTAGGTTCTTCCAAAGTTGCAGAAACAGATCCAAAAACAGGTAAAATGAGTATCACAGTTACAAATAGTAATATCAATCTATTAATCATATCTATTATTCCCCATAATTCAAAATAGATTTTTTATATAAATAATTAATCTACAATTTTACTAAAATTAACTAAATGTTAATTGAATATAAAATCCAACATAATAAGCTATGACTATTACTATTACAGCTATTGTTAAATGTTCTAAAATAACAACCCAGGCCCTTGATTTTTGTCCTATACAGATAAAATAACTAAGAATGCCAAGTAATAATAGACCCCAGATAATGCTAACATAGATCGCTATTTGAAGTTCAATTAATATAATTGGAATAATAAATGATGTTGCAACTATAAATTTAAAGCAGAAGGTTGAAATCGTTGATTCCCAAATTTCTTTAGATGTATGTTTGTTTTCGGATTCTTCTGAAATATGTATCCCTAATGCATCTGAAATTGAATCAGCAATAGCAATAGTCAGTATCCCACCGATAACTACAAGCTGAGAATGAGTTCCAGAATAAAGTCCCATCATTAAACCAAGAGTTGTTATAATTCCTGATGTAAGACCAAAACATAATCCAACTTTTAAGGAATGCTTCATTAGTAAATTAATTCCCCTAAATATTTATTTTATATACAGGAATAATAAAACTACTATAAAATTAGTATGCAAAATTGTCTAGAAAACTATTAAAATAAGTTAAATATATGCCCGAGCCATGGTAGCAGTAGTCGACAAAGATAAATGTACAGCCTGTGGATCATGCGTAGAATCGTGTCCAGTAGACGCAATAAAGGTAGATGAAAAAGCCACTATTGATAAAGAAAATTGTATCGATTGTGGAACCTGTGTTGATGAGTGTCCAGAAGGGGCAATCAGTCTAGATTAAAGTTTAAAATCCTCCTAAATTCTGGAGGATTATTTTTCTTAATTTTTTATTTTTTGAATGTTTTGGCATAATTCATATAGTTTTTCTGGACATTTTGAAAGCTTGCCTGTTCTAACATATTCCTTTAACCGTTCCAACCAAAAAGGAGTTACCTCACATATCTTAACTACTTCAACAAATTTAATTATTGTATCCATTGTACTTGGATGTAATATATGTTCCATTTCACAGGCATCTTTTTCAGCAATATTTTTATCAATCCCTAGAAGCAATAAAAATTCTTTTAATGTGTTATGTTTCTTATTTATCTTCAAAGCAACATTTAAACCCTTAACAGTTAATTTTATTCCACTATATTTCTTATAACTGACATATCCTTCAGCGCTCAATTTTTGAAAAATTTCAGTTACACTTGCTGGATTAATCTTCAAAGCAGATGCGATATCATTTGTATGAACTCTTTTTTTCCCCTTTTGTATATCATATACCAGCTCAACATAGTCTTCTATTGTCCTTTTTCTCATTTTACACACCTAACAATATTAATTTGAGTAAAAAACCAACAATAGCTGCAACTCCCAGCATTAGAGCAGCAGATTTTATCATATCCTTAATTCCTAATTCTTTAATTAAAACTGCAAATGTAGCAACACATGGGAAATATATTGTTAACATAGTTACAGCAATAACAAGCTGTAAGGGAGTCATATTTAGAGATATTAACATACCAATTGCTAAATCCTTTCTAAGAAAACCTGTAATTAAAGCAATACCTGCATCGCCAGGCATACCAAATATACCTGTCATTATAGGTTGTAATGCGTTACTAATAAATTGTAAAATACCTATTGAATAGAGAATGTTTATAATAAGCACTCCAAGGAATAAAAAAGGAATAGCTTCTTTTAGAAACCAGCGAATTCTCATCCAGGTTTTTTTTATAGTTGCCTTAAGACTAGGTCGACGATAAGATGGTATTTCTAAAAATATTTCTGGACTTTCACCTTTAACAAATCTGTTTAGAATCAGTCCTAGAATAATATAAAGTAGAGTAAGTGTAGCAAAAACAATACCAATGTAAAAAATACCATATTTTCCAAGTACTCCAAACACCATTGCTAGTTGTGCCATACATGGTATACATATTGCTAGCAGTGTTGCTGAAATGAATCGTTGTTTTCTTGTTTCTAAAGTCCTTGTTGACAAAGCTCCAGGAACGTTACATCCTAATCCAAGAAACACAGGAACGATTCCATGCCCATGCATTCCAAGTTTGTGGAAAACCTTATCAACTAATGTTGCAAGACGGGGCAGATATCCTGTATCTTCAAGTAGTGATAGCATAAAATAAAACGCTATAATATATGGAAGGACTACACCAATTGGAATATACAAACCTGTTGTAAGCATCCCAAGTGATTCAATTTTGTTAATTGGTACACCATATTCTCCTATTAATAAAGTATGAATAATTCCTGGACCTATTCTTTCACTAAGACCTTCTATTAGTGGTAGATAATAATTGTCAAAAAGCGGATCTAAAACATAAATAATTAGATTTTCACCTATCAATCGAACAATCCAAAAAGAAATAAAGATAATACCTAATGCAATTGGAATACCCGAAAGAGGTTTAATTGTTAAGTCAGAAATTCTATCACGAAATGTATGATGACGATGTTCAACCATTTCAACTTTTTTTATAATACTCCCAATCTCGATCCAACGTCCTTCTTCACTTGTTGGCTTGATTTTATCGTTAACTTTAGCATTTTTAATATTTGTGACAAGATTTTTTATCCCTTCACCACTTAAAGCAACAGTTGGGACGACTGGAACCCCAATAATTTGTTGTAACCTTTTTTCATCAATATGTATACCAAGATGCTTCGTTTCATCCCATATATTAAGTACTAGCACAATTGGTTTATTTTGCTCAAGAAGCTGAAGTGTTAAATATAGGTTTCTTTCTAGATTTGTTGAGTCAATTACGTTTATTATGATATCTGCATCCCCTAACATTTTTAAGGCAACTTCTTCAGCCTTATTAGAAGGTTCAAGAGAATAAGTTCCAGGTGCATCAATGATCTCATAGATATCTTGGTCAACTCTCATTTTGCCTTTTGTGAAATCAACAGTTGTTCCAGGATAATTGGATGCAATAACATTTGCACCAGTAAGTCTTGAAAAAACCACACTTTTTCCTACATTTGGATTTCCCATCAAAACAATTTTTTTTATCAAATCACCTCAACAGTGATTTTATCTGCCATCCCCCGACCTAATGTCATTTGGCAGCCAAAAACTGCAATGGTTAGAGGTCCTCTAAATGGTTGTTTTGTCACAATTTTTATAATTTGCCCTTCTTTTATACCCATTACTCTTAATCTTCGTTGAAAACCTTGTCCACCATCTAAACCGATTATTTTCCCTCTTTTATTAATTGGTAGTTGAGTTAAAGGTATTTGTTTTTCATCCATTTTAATCACCATAAATTTTTAGGTATGCCTAAATTATATATAATAATAACTAGTATAAATAAATTTTGGTATGCCTAAATTTTATAAAAAAATGAAAAGAAGAAATATTTATGCAATAGTTACTTCTCTACAAAGATAAACATTTTGAATTGCATTCAAAAGTTGAATTCCTTCATCCATGGGCCTCTGAAATGCCTTTCTGCCAGAAATTAGACCAATCCCTCCTGCACGTTTGTTAATAACAGAAGTTCTTACTGCTTGAGCAAAGTCATTTTCACCCGAAGCTCCTCCAGAGTTAATCAATCCAACTCTGCCCATATAACAATTTGCTATTTGATATCTTGCTAAATCTATTGGATGATCTGAACAAAGTTCAGAATAAGCTTTGTTATCAAATTTTCCAAATTTAACATTATCACGATTCAATGCAATGTAACCACCATTTAATGTTGGAAGTTTTTGCTTGACAATATCTGCCTCAATTGTTGCACCCAAGTGATTTGCCTGTCCAGTAAGATCTGCAGATGAATGATAATCTTTTCCATCAACCTTAAAAGCAGGATTTCTCAAATAACACCACAAAATAGTAGCCAAACCAAGCTCATGAGCATATCTAAAAGCCTTACTAACCTCTTGAATTTGGCGCGATGACTCCTCCGAACCAAAATAAATTGTACAACCAACAGCTGCTGCACCCATATCCCAAGCTTGATCAACACTTGCAAACATAATCTGATCAAATTTATTTGGATAAGTAAGAAGTTCGTTATGATTAATTTTTAATATAAAAGGAATCCTATGCGCATATTTTCTAGAAACAGATCCAAGTACCCCAAGAGTTGAAGCAACTGCATTACAACCACCCTTAATAGCAAGGTCAACTATATTTTTTGGATCAAAATATAAAGGATTTGGAGTAAAAGAAGCATTTGCAGAATGTTCAACACCTTGGTCGACTGGTAAGATTGACAAATAACCTGTACCAGAAAGACGACCATTATAAAAAATCGATTTTAGATTCCTTAATACATTTGTTGGTCTATCAGAATCAATAAAAATTCTATCAACAAAATCTGGTCCAGGAAGATTTAAAGATTCCTTTTTAATTTTAGGATTGTAAAAATTAAGAAGATTATCAGCTTCATTGCCCAGAAAATTCTTGATTACTTCAATATCGCCATTCATACTTTCAATTATCTCCTCTAACTTCTGCATGTAACTCAACACCACAAGTTATAAGAATCTGTTTAAGCCAAAAAAACTTTCTGGTCAAAAATTATAGATTTCCATCGTTATGCCGATTTCCAAGTTTTTCTAACATATCTCTAGTCATAGATTGCAGATTATAGGTTGGCTTCCAACCCCATTCATCTCTTGCTGCATCGTCATCTATAGACTGTGGCCATGAATCAGCAATTGCTTGCCTGAAATCAGGTTTATATTCACATTTGAAATCTGGAATATGTTTTTTTATTTCATCAGCAAGTTCTCCTGCTGAAAAACTCATAGATGCAAGATTGAAATCACTATGATGTTTAAGTTTTGACAAATCCGACTCCATAAGATCGATGGTTCCTTTGATGCAATCAGGCATGTACATCATAGGAAGGG
>CAZHIY010000125.1:0-5757 GCA_964533085.1 uncultured Thermoplasmatales archaeon
ATTTGAAGAATATCAAATAAGTTCAAAAACACTTGACCAGTTTTTAGGGGAAAAAAGGAATTGTCATATACATGTAAAGGTAAATAGATCCCCAGGATATGGTTGGGTATTTCCAAAGAAAGAACATATCAATATTGGCATAACAGAGTTTCAACATGCAATTGATCCCTTAAAAAGGAAAAAAAATATAAAAGACATTTATAAAACATATTTACGAATCCTTAGGGAAAATAAGATAATACCTGATAGTTTAAAAATAGGAAGAATAAGAGGAGGTGCATTGCCAACTCTTCCTTTAGAAAAAACTTATTCAGATAGAGTAATTATTTGCGGTGATGCTGCAGGATTTGCAAATCCAGTTTCGGGTGAGGGTATATATCATGCGATGGTATCTGGTGAGATTGCAGCAAAAGTTGTTATAAAAGCTTTAGAAAAAAAAGATACAAGTGAAAAATTTTTATCAAGATATCAAAAAATTTGGAATAAAGATTTTGGAAAAGATCTAAAAATACTTTACAAAACCTCACTACTTTGGGGAACGGAAAATGAAAAGCTTATTGATGCTATTTGTAATGATGAAAAACTAAGTGAGTATGCTGTTGATGCAATAATAGGTAGGATAAGCGCTAGAAAAATCAGAAGGAAAATGATTAGACGTATAGTTCATCTAAAAGTTAGAGGAAAATTTGGTAAGAAATCTTCCTAAAATCTTACTGAACCTGATTTAAAAATCTGTAATTAAAAGGATTTATTATTCATAATTAAGTTGGCTTCAGTATTAATCGTTGTAATGCTTTGTATCCTCTAACAGCATCTCTAACGTCAACTATGAATGTAATTTCTAAATCAATAGAAATTACTTCTATTATGTTTATATTTTCCCAGGCAAAATTTCGTACTATTTGAAATAAAACCCCTGCTCTATCAACAAGACCTTTGTCTATTGTAAAAGATAAGGAAACAAGGTTTTCCTCAATATTTGAAATTGTTTCATCTCTTAAAAATTGACAAATATTTTCCTTGTATCGTTCGTTTGTAACAATACTTAAAGAATTTTTACCATAAATGATGTGTAGTATGTCTCCTTTTTTAAATTGTATTATATCATATATCCTTTTTAACTTCTCAAAAAGATTATTACTTCTGAGTACATTTATATCCATTACATTTGTTTTTAGATTAACTTCAGATGTATTTGCATCAAATTTTATATCCTGAAATCTATAGTTCATCTTTTCAGAATACCTACGGATTGCAGCAACTATTGCATAATGAGCAACTTCTTTGTTTAGCTCTACTTCAATATCCGGTTTAAGTTTTTTAGCAACAGAACCATAAGAAGCTATTCCTTTTCCAATTGCTTCCTGTAAATAGATATTGTCGTTTATCAATTTCGTGACAATATGACTGATGGTTACCATAGTAATCAATTTAATATAAATTGTATATTATATAAATCTTATTATTCAATTTCTAACCAAATTAAATAAAAAATGTTACGATTCATAACATTTTGTACTTATAGTGCCGAAAATACTATATTAAAGTTATATTCGAAAGCATGATAAAAAATACATAAATAAACTATGATAATGTTTTTTCATTGGTAGCGGGAAAAATATCTGGAATCAGAATTATTGGGGCAGACCACGAATCCTTCCAAAATTTATATTTGGATATAAAGGAGATTATACTCATCCAAATTTAATGTTGATTGCCATCCAGCATTTCTGCCATATGAAATAGGATTATAAAAAATAGAAATATAGTAAAAATTAATAAAAATCTAATAGTTTTATAAACACAAAGTCTATACAGATTTTGGTGGGATTGGAGAGATAAATGAAAGACAAAATCCTAAAAGAAGTAGTTGAATGGTACAATCAACAAAAACTAAAAGATGAAATTTTTATAGAGGATTTTGTCGACTTAGTAATAAGTAAAACCACAGATTTTCTTTTTGAGGAGATAAAGGATGGATTTAGAGAAGAGTTTGAAAAAGGTAATCTAAAGCATCCCTTTATTATATCAAGTGACTATTATCTATACCTCAAGTTAAAGGAGATAAAAGATAAAGTAGTAAAAACTACAAAAATTAATAATTCAAATGATGATGATTTATTAGAGGAATAAATAACAGTCAATTGTTAAATAACCGGTGAATATCTTATGGAACTTACAATAAAATTTCTTAGACCATTTAAAGATATAATAGGAAAACCTCAGCTAGATCTAGATATAGAAGGTAAAACTCTTAAAGATCTATTAAAAATCTTAATAGATAAATATCCAAAACTAGAAAAAGAATTCTTTACAAAAAATGATGAATTAACACAGTATATTTGTATATTTGTAAATGATAAACCAATTTCTGCGTTAAATTATTTAGATACTAAACTTAAAAACGGTGATAATTTATTATTTTTTATCCCAGTCAGTGGTGGATAAATAATTCAAAGAGAGTGTATTATACCTCTTTCATATAAAATAGTTGCATCCAATATTTCATCATCAGTAATTGCTAGAAACTCTAAGGTTTTGTTTATTATATCTAGCATTTCATTTTTAGCATCCGGTAATATCCCATAAATTCCTCTATAAACAATGTTACTACCAACCCAAATGTAATTTGTGAAATGATCTGATGCCAACTCGCATTTATCAACCTTTAGATTTTCCAAAAAAATTTTAACTTCTTCTAATTTTTCAACAGGAGATGTAGGTATGTAATTCCCCGATTTCATCTTTTCCTCAAGTAGAGAACCATGCTGCACCACAAGTGTTCTTAAACGAATAAAGTCTGGATTTGCTTTATTACAAACCTTTGCTGATTCTACTGCATGTTCTTTCAGTCTTTTTTTTCCTCCTGCACCAATAAGAATGTAAAATGAAAGATCAAGCCCTGCATCTTTTGCTGCTTTGCCACCTTCTATCATTTCTTCAGGTGTCGCACCTTTCTGTAAAAATTCTAAGGTTTCTTTATCACCTGATTCAAGTCCTACATGAACTCTTGTAAGACCTGCCTTTTTAATTTTTTTCAGGCGTTCAGAACCTAACTTCATCAAGGTCTTTGCTCTTGCATAAGATGTAATTCGTTCTGAATCTGGAAAACGCATTTTTATATGCTTGATTATCTCTTCTATGTTTTTCATAACAAGACTGTCTGAGTCCGCAATAAATATTGTTTTTGCATCTCCATAAATTTTTGCTGCCTTGTCAATTTCTTTTTTAACCTCTTCAACAGATTTGGGTTTGAATTTAAGGGTTTTATACATTGTACAAAAAAGACATCTATTCCAAGGGCAACCTCTTGATGCTCGTATTAGAGCAGAACCTGCTTCGTTAGGTGGTCTATAAGGCGGATAATCGTAATCTAGTGTATTATAATCACACATTGTAAATATTGAGAGGATGAAATATGATTTTAATTTTTCCCTATAAAAAATTAATTTTAAAAAAAAGAAAAAAAAGAGGTATTGTAAGAAGTTGTTTATAGTTAGTCTAAATTATTAAGTTTTATTAATAATTTATCGACCAAAACTGATTAAAATATTAATTAATCCTTGTGGTACTCGACCATTTTTTTCAAAGAGCCTATATACTATTTCCTCAAGGTGGGAATATCTAGCGATTCGCTTATCTTCACTCTGTCCTTTGCGGTATGCTTTATCTGGAAGTTCAGATGGTTTTGCTGCTATTGCAATGGTGGATGCAAATAGTATCATTACTAATACTATTGGTATAAATAGTTTTATTTTCACCTTCCAATCACCCAATATATCCTTTAAATTTAATCATACTTAAAACTAACTTGATAAAATACCAAAATGATAAAATTTTAAGGTTCAATTTTTTACTTCTTTTGCAAATAATGCTGCACCAATAGCACCACTTAACTGTGGATTTGGGGGAGTTAAAATTTCTTTTCCAACTTGTTTTGCAAGTATTTTTAGAATCACATTATTATAAGCTACCACTCCACCAGTGACTACTACGTCACCTACTAGCGTGTCCATTTCAATGACTCTTCTTACTATTGATTCAAAAGCACTCTTAACCATATCCTCAATTTTTTCCCCTTCCTTGATTCTAGTAATTATTTCAGTAGATGCAAAAACTGTACAGAAGCTGCTAAGTGCTGTTTCTATATCAGATTTTGCCGCAATAGTGTTAATCTCATCCATTGGAATATTGAGTTTGTATGCAATTTCTTCTAGAAATGAACCTGTACCTGCAGCACATTTTCTATTCATCTTAAATCTCTGAATCTTACCTTTAGAATCAATTTTTATTATTTTCGTATCCTGACCACCAATGTCAACGATGATGATTTCTTTTGGGAAATAATGAAATGTTCCCTTAGCATGAGAACTAATTTCAGTTACCACACTATTTGCAAAAGAAACATTTTCTCTACCAAATCCGGTAGCAGTGATATGTTTAACACCATCTTTTGAAATATTTGCAGATGAAACTGCTTTTTCATACACATTTTTTATTGCTTTTTGTAGATTAGGGCTAGTTCTATCAATAAAGGATCCTACTATCTTGTTTTTTTTATCAATAATTACTACTTTAATATAGGATGTACCAACATCAATTCCCGCGAAATATCCTTCATCTGACATGTTTTCCACTATGTTTGAAAAGGAAACTTAAGAAATAGAAATACATAGATGTATTTCATAGTTGGCATTTAATAAAAATAAAATTGAGGTTCTTTAACTTATGAGGTAAATATTTAAACCTTAATCAAGATTTGAAGCCGGGAGGTAAAGCGTTAAATGAAATTTCTTCTTATCAGACCGGCAGCTAGATTTCAAGGTAAACCTATCATCTCCTTTCCTATGACCCATCCTCCTTTAGGATTATTATATATAGGCGCAGTATTAGAACAAGAAGGACATACAGTCGAAATTCTTGATTATTTAGTGGAGGACGTCACAAGAGAAAAACTAAAAAACTCACTGAAGTCGTCTGATGCAGTTGGAATAACGTTTATAGATAATTACCAACTAGCAGTTGATATTTCAAAAATTATTAAGGATTTAAATCCAAAAATCCCAATAATTGTTGGTGGTTCTTATTGTACTTTTCTTCCAAAACAGTCCTTAATAAACATCCCAAATGTAGATATTAGTGTTATTGGAGAAGGGGAACATGTAATTTTAGAAATTGTTGATTTTCTAAATGGGACAAAGAATTTGTCAGATATTCATGGTATCTATTACCGAGACAAGAACGCTATAAAATCAGGAAAACTTCCAAGAATAATTGATGATTTAGACTTATTGCCATTTCCTGCAAGACATTTAGTTGAAAAACATGAATATGGTATCTCTCCTTGGTATTATAGGATAATGAAAAATGTTACTGCTCTTATTTCAAGTAGAGGATGTCCTTTCCAGTGTCGTTTTTGCTCTAAATACAGTACTTCAATTAAGGACTGGAGGTTTAGAATGAGATCCGCAGAAAACGTGGTAAACGAAATTCAAGAAATAAATAAAAAATATCGTTCTGTTGTTATAGTAGATGATAACTTTTTAGCTGATAAAATCCTTACAGCCCAAAAATGGATTCCTGAAAATGCTGAAGATGCTTTTGCTATTTTTATTGACACTACTGACCTTAATAATAATGATAAAAAAGTTATACCTAAATCTTCATTGTGTCAAGGATTCTATGGCCCTTTTGCAATTCTTACAAGGGGAGATCGTAACTGGAGTTTTTATAAACAAACTATTGAATTTTTTGAGC
>CAZHIY010000125.1:5767-6147 GCA_964533085.1 uncultured Thermoplasmatales archaeon
ATAAGAAACGAGCTCATAAAATATTTGATATGATTTTAGAATCAAATATTGATATGGAGTTTTTTATTGAAGGAGCACGAGTTGATACAGCAGATAAAAAGCTCTATATTAAAATGAAAAAAGCAGGTGTTAAAACCATTCTATATGGTTTAGAATCAGGTAATCAGGAAGTTCTAGATTTTTATAACAAGAATATAACAATAGATCAAATAGAAAAAACAATAAAACTGGCAAGAGATATGAATTTCTTTGTTTATACCTCTTTTATAATTGGTGCTCCTATAGAAACAAAAAAACAAATAGAAAACACCATCAATTTTGCTTGCTCATTGCCAATTGACCTTGCAAATTTTGGAGTTTTAACATATTTAATTGGTTCT
>CAZHIY010000125.1:6157-6429 GCA_964533085.1 uncultured Thermoplasmatales archaeon
TATGGGTTGAAGCAGTAAAAAATAAAAAAATACCACCTTATGAATATGCAGCAATAGCTGAAAAAAGTAATAATCTAGGGAATTTTACTAAGGATGAATTGATAGAATACACGATTAATGCATATAGAACATTTTATTTTAGACCAAATTACATTCTTGCCCAAATATATAGATCCTTTTTGAGAAATGATTTTAGATTACTGCTAAATGGTTTAAAATATTTGACTATTATAAGTAAATGGGGAAAAAATTCCAATTAAAATAATTATCCT
>CAZHIY010000126.1:0-6422 GCA_964533085.1 uncultured Thermoplasmatales archaeon
AATTCTCTATTCATAACTATCTTAATTATTTTATCTCCACTTTCTTTAACTTTGTTAGTTATTTCACCAGACATTTCTTTTGGTTGAATACCGATAAAAATAATATTTTTAACATATTGTCCTAAATACCCTATTAAAACTGAGATAGGAATACCATGAGTAGAAATTGTCATAACTCCAATTTTTTCTTTAGGAACAATTCTTATTTCACCTGGAACAAGATTCATTTCAACTGCATCAATAATAATAAGAGTCCTAGGTTTTTCACGTTTTACAACAGAGGTATAATTTTCAGGTACTGTCCCGGAGTCTATAACTCTGATATTATGAAGTTTTTCAAATTTCAACTTATCTGCAACATATGGTCCAACTGCATCATCCCCACCTTCTCTATTACCTATGCACATTACAAGGTATTCCATTGAAAAGTTCAAACAATAAAAAATAGATAAATTTTACGTATAAAGATCAATAAATCTAAAATTCTCGGAATCAAAAAGTCCCTTATCAGTAATTTTTAATTTTGGGATGACCGGTAAAGCCATAAAAGATAAAGTCATAAATGGAGCCTGAAGATTTGAACCTAACAATTTTGCAGTTTCCTCAATTTCTTCATACTTTTCTGCAACCCACTCATATTTTCTATTACTGATAATACCTGCGATTGGTAAAGGTAGAACAATTTTTTTGCCAGATCCAATTGCGCATAAGCCTCCTTTATTTTCAATAACAAGATTTACAGCCTTACAAATATCCTCATCAGAGACTCCTACAGAAATTATGTTATGTGAGTCATGGGCAACACTAGATGCAATAGCACCTTTTTTAAGTCCAAAATTTTTAATAAAACCTACAGAAGGGTTAGTATTTTTATATCGGTTTATAACTGAAATTTTTAAAATATCTTTATCGGCATCAGATATAATATTACCATTTGAAAACAAAGGGCTTTCTATTGATTTTTCTGTGATAAGCTGACCGTCGATAGCAACGATAACATTGATTCTATTACCTATAGATTTTACTGTAAAATCACTAGGTTTTTTCAAATCGATATTAAAGTTATTTTTTATCTCAGGTTTAATACTTGAAATAAGAGAGGTGCCATTTCTCGCTACTTCAATACCATCAATGTAAGTTTTTAAAATATCTAAATTATGTAAATCATCGACAACAATAAAATCTGCTGGATCACCAACACGGAGTAATCCAACCTCCAAATTATAATGTACAATTGGATTAAAAGATGCTGCGCGTAGCACCTTTATTGGATCTATTCCATTTTTAATTGCCCTCTTTACAATAAGATTGATATGACCTTTAATTAAATCATTAGGATGCTTATCATCACTACATAACATACAGCTTTCGGTATATTCTTCAATTAAAGGCTGAAGATCATCAAAGTTACGAGCGCCAGTACCCTCCCTAAGTAGTACTTTCATACCTAATTTTATCTTTTCACGGCCTTCTTCTAGGCTAAAACATTCATGGTCGGTTGTAATCCCCCATCTTACATACTTTCTAAGAGCTTCGCCACTCAACCCTGGTGCATGGCCATCAATTGGCTTTGAATATTTTTTTGCTAAGTTGATTTTTTCAATTACTTCAGAATCTTCATTGATAACACTTGGATAATTCATCATTTCTGCAAGAAATTTTATATTATCATTTTTTAGAAGCTGATCAATATCTTTAGGATTTAGTACTGCTCCACTAGTTTCAAAAGGTGAAGCTGGTACGCAAGATGGAGCACCAAAATAGAACTTGAATGGAACTTTTGATGCATTGTTGAGCATATAATAAACTCCTTCAATTCCAAGAACATTAGCTATCTCATGTGGATCTGAAACTACAGCAACTGTTCCATGGATAGCAGCTACTCTTGCAAATTCTGAGGGAGTAAGCATTGAGCTTTCGATATGAATATGAGCATCAACAAAACCAGGAAGTATATAATTTTTAGATTCATTCTCAATCTTAATTATATCAGCAATTATTCCTTTTTCAATTTTAATAATTCCAGGAGAAATCCTTTGATTTTGTACATCAAGAATATTTCCCTTTACTTCGATACCCATTTAATAGCCTCAGACAAATGTTATCTTGATTTAATCAAAAAACTTTTTATTATTTTTATACTTCAGCATTTTTAGTAATTTGATAAGTAGTTGATTATTATGTCTATAAAAATTGGTATTATTGGTGGAAGCGGCCTATACAATGTAGGTATTATTAAAGACATTGAAGAAATAGATGTAGAAACTCCTTTTGGAAAACCCTCTGATAAAATTACATTAGGTAAGATTGAAGGAATTGAAGTCGCTTTTCTTCCTCGTCATGGTAAAAATCATCAGTTTCCACCTCACAAAGTTAATTATAGAGCAAATATTTTTGCTATGAAAGAATGTGGAGTAGAATGCCTAATTTCAACAGCAGCGGTTGGTAGCTTAAAAAAAGAAATCAAACCTTGTGATTTTGTTATTGCCGATCAATTAATTGATCGAACAGCAAAAAGAGAAACTACGTTTTTTGATGAGGGTATTGTTGTTCATGCTGGATTTGCAGACCCGTTCTGTAAAACTTTATCAGATTTAGCGTATAAAACAGTAAAAGAACAAGGAGTTGATGTGCATATGGGGGCCTATATCTGTATAGATGGTCCACAGTTTTCAACAAGAGCAGAGTCAAATTTGTATCGAAGCTGGAATGTTGATGTTATTGGAATGACGCTTGCAACTGAGACAAAACTTGCAAGGGAAGCTGAAATGTGTTTATGTGGAATTCTTACTGTTACTGATTATGATTGTTGGCATGAGGAAGTAGAAGATGTAACGGTTGCATCTGTTGTTGAGAACCTGAAAAAGAATGATAAAAACATGGCATATATAATAAAAAAATTGGTGCCAAAGATTAAATATAATCGAATATGTGAATGTAAAAATGCATTAGAATATGCTGTTATTACACCTCCAGATCAAATAACTAAAAGAGGAAATCAACAAGTTAATAGGGTTTTATTAAAACGATTTATTAAATAAAAATCATTTACTTTTTCTATAATTTTTAAATGAAAGAACAAACAATAATAGCCATATTGTGCCTGAAAATATTTCAGCAGTAAAAGATATCCAAAACTCCATAGTAAAAAATGTTACTGCTAAAACATACAGTCCTATCGTTGTTAAACTGGCAGTATACAAATTAAGAATAGATTTACCATGCCAGACATCTTTTAGTTGTGGTATAAGAATAAAGCCAAAAAGTATGCTTACCAAAGCAATTACAATATCCTGCCAAGCATAACTTTCACCAAAAATTGAAGTAAGTATATCTCCAATCATGCTCCTCCAGGAACCATATACTATAAATAAAGCTTATGTATCGCATGAATAGAAAATGGTAGATAAAATAAAACTTGCAGATGGCGCTGGTGGACAATTGATGGATAAACTCATCAAACAGAAGATTTTGAAATATTTTGAAAAAACATCGATATCTGCAGAGATACCATTGTCTATGCTTGATGATTCCGCAGTAATTGATGATATTGTTTTTACTACTGATTCTCATACAGTACAACCAATTATTTTCCCAGGAGGAGATCTTGGCTCTCTTGCTGTTGCAGGGACAATTAATGACATAGCAGTTATGGGTGCTAAACCCATTGCTCTTTCTGCTGGTTTCATCATTGAGGAAGGACTGTCAATTGAAATATTTGAAAAGATAGTCAGTAGTATGGGAAAGGTTTCAAGTGACGCAAATGTCCCAATTGTTACAGGTGACACTAAGGTTGTGGAAAAAGGTGCGATACAAGAGTTCATGATAAATACAAGTGGAATTGGAAAAAGAACAAATATTCTTGATAATAACATAAAGGAAGTTAAAAGATATCGTAGTTTTGATAAAAGATGGCTTCTTGATTCAAATCTAAGAAATGGTGACATAATTATTCTTTCTGGAAATATTGGTGAACATGGTATAGCTCTTATGTCTTTTAGGGAAGGTTATGGTTTTGAAACTAGAATAAAATCTGATATTGCAGCAATTAATGGATTAATGGAGAAGGTATTATCAGTTGGAGGTATTGTTTCTGCAAAGGACCCAACACGTGGTGGTCTTTCAAATACAGTAAATGAGTTCAGTGATAAATCTAATATTGGAATAATTTTAGAAGAAGATAATATTCCAATACCAAAAGGTGTAAGATCCGCCTGTGATATGCTTGGTATCGATCCTTTAGAAATTGGTAATGAAGGAAAAGTTGTTCTCGGCGTTGTTAAAGAAAAAGCAGAGGACATTCTTGCATCAATAAAGAAACATCCCTTAGGTAAAAATGCATCAATAATCGGTGAAGCAACAGATTATATTAAAGGAGTAGTTCTTAAAACAACAGTTGGAGGAAAACGAAATCTACATAAGCCAATTGGGGACCCTGTACCAAGAATATGTTGATATTTATTATTTCCACAAATTTTTAAATAGTATATAAGATTACCACAAATAGAACTTGTAAGGTTCATGGAGGCATTATTTTATGGTAAAAGGTCTTACTAAGTCTTTTAAAAGGGCGTTATGGGTATATCATTGCAACTCTGGTTCATGTAATGGTTGTGATATCGAAATTATAGCAGCTTTGTGCCCTAGATATGATGTTGAGCGTTTTGGTATTCGACTTGTTGGAACACCACGTCATGCAGATGTGTTATTGGTTACTGGACCAGTGACCAGACAGATGGAGGATAAGGTTAAACGTGTATATGAACAGATGCCAGATCCAAAGGCAGTTATATGTGTGGGTAATTGTGGTAACACGGGCGATGTCTTTTATGAGTCTTATAATCTTGTTGGTCCAGTTAATAAAATTTTACCTGTCGATGTTCATGTAATTGGTTGTCCACCACGACCTGAGGCAATAATTAATGCTGTTGCCAAAGCTTGGGTCAAATTAGAAACACTGGAGGCTAAGAAATGACCAAAGAAAAGATAACACCTGAAGAAGTTGTCAAATATTTCAAGGATGAATTCAAGACCAAGATAAAAGACGCTAAAATTAAAAAAAGAAAAGCCGGTTTAAAGAAAAATGAAAGCAATTATATTTGGATGAAAGTTGATAGGGGTGTATTTAAAGAAGTAATTAAACATCTATGTAAATTACAATTTCCTCATCTTGCTGTCACATCAGGTAATGATTTAGATAAAACAATTGAATTAATCTACCATTTTACTTTGAACTATGAGCAACGTCTTGGTGAAATAATTCTTAACATTTCAGTTGAAGTTCCAAAATCCGATCCTACTATTGATACTATCAGTGATATTATTCCAGGTGCACTTATTACAGAAAGAGAAAAAATGGAGATGCTCGGAGTAAAAATTAGAGGAATTCCAGATGATAGAAGGGTATTTTTGCCTGATGATATTCCTCAAGGTGTTTATCCATGGCGTAGAGATGAAACAGGTCCTAAAAAATTATATAGGAATTTACATGAGGTGAAAAAATGAACAATGCAACTACTACTAAAACCTCATACCATATTCCCATAGGTCCTATTCACCCTGCATTAAAGGAACCTGTATATTTTGAGTTTGAAATAAGTGGAGAGAGAATTGTTGATGTTAATGTAAAACTCGGTCATGTTCATAGAGGTGTTGAATGGGCTGGAATGAGAAGAAATCCGATTCAGGTACTTTATTTAGCTGAGAGAATTTGTGGAATTTGTTCCTATTGTCATCCTGCAGCATTTACCCTTGCAGTTGAGGCAGCAGCTGATATTCAAGTACCTGAGCGTGCACAATATCTTAGAGTTATTCAAGCAGAGCTTGAAAGAATTTGTTCCCATATCTTATGGGCAGGTGTTGCCGCTCATGAAATTGGTTTTGATACTGTTTTGTATTTTACATGGCAGATTCGAGAAAAAGCACTTGATCTTACTGAATATTTGACAGGTAATCGTGTAACCAAGGGGATAATGACAATCGGTGGTATTAGAAGAGATATAACACCTGACATGCTTCCTAGAATTAAAAGAGATATGCAATTCTTTAAGGACAATTTTGAAAAATTACGCCATATATTCCTCGATGATAAAACTATTAAAATGCGAAGTCAGGGTGCTGGGATTTTAACAAAGGAAGATGCAATAAAACTCTGTGCAGTAGGTCCGACCACTAGAGCATCTGGTGTAAAAAAGGATGTTCGTGTAGGAGAATCATATTTTGCTTATGGTGATTTAGATATTAAATGTATAACACCTAAGGTACTTACTGGAACTGTTAATGGTGATGTTTATGATATTGCCGTTAGCGGCAATAAGCCAGACACCCGCCGGCATCGTCATCACAAACACGGCCTACGTGTCGTATGATGGCGGCGCCGGCGTGGTGGTTACCCTGCCGACCGACACCGTTTCAACGACGGT
>CAZHIY010000127.1:0-6352 GCA_964533085.1 uncultured Thermoplasmatales archaeon
CGTCATCACTTTCATTTTCACCCTCTTCAATGATTTCACCTTCCACTTCATATCTTTCAATTATTGGTTTATTTGCACACCTTGGTTCAGATAAAAGTACTACAAGAGCAGAGGATGCAATTAAAATTACAACAATTATTACAACTAAGTTTTTTAATATAGGTCTCATGTGATATAATTAGAAGATATTATATATTTAAATTTAACTATTAACTCTATTTTTATAAGTTAGAACGAGATTTTCTCCCCTTTCTTTAAGGATTTTACAGACTTATCAGCAATTTCATCCAATTTTTCTTTATCCATAACAGCCTTTCGTGCCTTAATATTTTGTTCTTGTATAGCTTTTTTAGCCTCATCTCTAAGTTTCCGTCTTTCCCCTCTAATAGAAATGATTTTAGATCTCATCTCATATGCTTTATCATGTACTTTCTGTGCTTCTTCTCTAAGCTCAATATATTGTTCATGCTTTTTGTTAGACTCAGCAATAGATAGAGAAAGCTCATTTACAAGTTTAATATATTTTTCATGTTTCTGCTGATTTTCCTTATAATATTTCTGAACTAAGGTATGCTGCTCATCAGCCTTTTTAAAAAGCTCATCAATTGAGTTATCTTTATCAGTTATCTCTATTTCCACAAGTTTCTGCTTTTCCATCAGTTTCTTTGTTTTCTCAAACTCCACTTTTTTTTCACGAATCTTCTCGATTAGTTCATTTTCCTCTCTTGAAATCATTGGAACTGTTTCTTGTTTATATTCAAGCATCTGAACATCTGCGTTAAGCTCCTCAATACGTAATGGAAGATTTTTAAAAACTTCACCTTTTTTCTTTTGTTTAGATTCAATAAGCTTTTTTGCCTCCTTCTGAAGCTTATTGCGCATCTCCTTATGATATTTCATCTTAGAAACTAGCTCATCCCTCTCCTTTTTAATTATATCCGCCTGTTTTTTTAGATCTTTTCTGCTTTCATTGATCATATCTCGTTCTTCACGAATAGCTTTAGCCATGTCATTAAGTTCATTTCTTTTTTCAAGGTAGGCTTGATACTTTTTTTCTGCATCTTTTAACTGTTCCGCCTCCTTTTTAACAACAGGATTCTTTGCCATAAGAAACACTAGATATATCTACTAATTTGATACGCTGAATCACTTAACTACTATATTAACCTCATTTTTACCTTTTACGGCAATCCAAGGTATCTCAATTTCAGCATATCCTTTACGGGGGATAGTAATATCCTCTACTTTATTCTTTTCCTCACCATTTACATATAATATAACAGAAATATTATCCGCGGATACATTGCCAATATTACTAATTCTAAATATCGTATTAATCTTATCTCCTTTTCTGAAAATGTTAGGCCAACTGAATGCACCTAAAATTTTGAGTTCTAGTTTTGAATCCTTAATCGAAGTTACTGTAGATAACTCGGCTTTTTTCTTTTTATTTATAGGTTTTACAACAATTTTTACCTCTGTCCAGTCATCTTTTTTAACATAATCCGTTGGTTTAACAGATAAGTCAATAGCTTTTGTTTGTTTGGATTCTATATCAAAGTTTTCAGCATCAACTGAAACTTCCCATCGTTTGGAAGATGAATTTACTTCCTCTGCATTTATTTGATAGGTTTGTTTATATTTTGTTGGATTCCTTAATGTTATTTCAAATTCAGCTTTATCATCAGTATCAATTTCTTTTATTCTTTCAATACAAATGATTTCTACATATTTCTTTCTTAGGAAATATATGGTAGTCATCAAAAATAGTAAAATTATGAAAAGGACAATAAATATCAAAAATGCTGCTGCATAATTTCCTAAAAATTCATCCAGACCAACACTTTCTGATACAGATTCAAAGTAATTATACAGATGTTCTAAAGCATTTGGGCCGATAACCATTGTAATTACCCGCACTGTCCATATCTTTTCTTTATCATGGTCTTTACTTTCCATTGATGTTATATTCAGCTCCAATACATCATGACATATTTCAGAATCCTCTGGAATAAAAACTTTTACTCTAACCTTAACTTCCTCCCCATTTTTTACCTCATCTTTATCAGATTCTATCTCAACTTTCCAACCATGTTCTGAAAAAGCTTCAAATTCATAACTGTCATCCCAGAAACCTGTATTTTTATTTGTAATTTTAAATATATATGTGCCACTTGTTCCATGTTTTATTTCTTTATCCGCAGGAGTCTTAATATTAATGTAATAGTTGACTGCATCATCAGATACATCAACATCTGCTTTTTCACTAACAAAACCGGTTTTTCCAGAAACATTAAAGAAAAGGTCTATTTTATCTGTATCATATGCTGATGAGACGTTGTTAGTCGAATTAACAAATACATAAATTTTGACACTGCTGTTCTCATTAATTTGAATTGTATCTGGATATTCAATTGTCCAATCATCTAGATCATTTGGATTTTCTGGAATTACCTCGATTTTTAGATTATTTTCTTTATATTTACTATATATATCTAATTTAAATTTTGCACTCCCCCCAGGGATAACTTTTTTATCTTCCAAATCTTTCATTTGAATATTGTCAGTTTCTGCAAACTTAAAGATAATAGAAGATGGAAAGTCTCCTGAACCACATAAAAGTTTAGCTTTTCTGAGAGGATAGATTAAGGGTTGACCACTTGAAGTTACAATTAATTTTAATTTATGTCCGTTCCATATCTCTTTTCCAGATAGATCAAATTCAAAAATTGTAGGACTGTATGGGCCTCCAGATAATAGCTCAAGTATGTTTGTACGATCCAGCTTTTGTTGAACTGAAGCAATAGGGTTATCATCATCATAAAGAGTTGCATTAATAGTAATTTTCCTCAGGATAGCAACTTTTGGATAATAAACATATAGTTCTGCTGTTGCATTGTTAATTATTTTGTTCCTAGAAAAAGAAATATCACTCCATTCCTGCGGATCTGATGATAATGTGATTGTAGATTTTGTATCTCCTTCAGGCTTATCTAAAATAAGTGTATTTTCTCCCGTTAAATAATAAGTAATTAAACTTTTATCTTCTTCTTCTGGAGGAACTATATTTAGTTGTATATAAGCAAGCCATGAAGTAAACCATAATAACCATTCCTCTGAATTTATTTCAGATTCATAGGGATCTATAGAAAATAATCTAGCTGGCCATGTAAAGGAACTCCCATTTGGAATTTCTTCGTCCATGCTCACTAGACCTTCGGTATCAATATCTTCTTCATATAAAGTATTATGAAAATACAGAGTGAGACTATCTTCTGAAGATATTGGAAATGTTACTGAAGAAGGATAATCCTTAGAATTATATACAAAAGAAGAAGAGGAAAATGAATTTCCTAAACTTGCAAATTCTTCTGCAGTTATCCCAAATTCTTCTGCAGTCCCTAAAATCTGCATTATAACATCACCAATTGCAACCAAATCTTCATTTGCACTTTTATTTAAAAAATCTGCTACTTTTTGCGCTCGTGTTTGTAATTTGTCTTCATATCTTCTTTCTATAACATTGCCAATTGGTTTACCACTTTGTATTATTTCAACTGTGAATATTAAAATGTCTCCATCACTTAAATTATATTTTATATTTTCTAAGGTGACATTGAATTTTTGTACTATTTCACCAAATAATTCAGGTTCAATTGTTATAGTTGTATTTTCTATCTTTAGAGGTAAGATTAAATCTTCATTATAAGAGTAAATAGATATTTGTAAATCATCCTTCCATTTTGTTTGTGTTGATAAAGTTGAAGATAAATAAAGATCAAATTTTATGTCACCATTTATCTGAATTGATTCATTACCAGAATATATATACCATCCTGCTGTAACATATGGATTAAACCCTGTTATCAATAAAAGAAGTTCCTCAAAACTTTCTGCATCATCTGCTTTTATAGATTCAGGAGAAATAATAAAAATTGATAGTGAGCTAGCAATCAACATAAATGTTATTAATGTTGCTCTGAATTTTATGTTAACTTGCATTCTGTTATCTCACCTTTATACTTAAGTTGGTACTATTTATATATAAATTTTTGTTTACAATAGTTACCATTTTTACTTATCAATCCTTTGCTCAACAATTAGAATAATATAATTTGTATTTAATAAATATTTGGATAATTTTTTAAATATAAATATAAAAGAAATAAAAAGATTACTTGAAATATCAAAAACTTTATATCTAAAATTAACAAATATTTAATATAGGTTAATACATCTGAGAAAAATCACTCAAAAAACAAAGGTGGTAAATGAGGAGAAATAATTATTTAAAAATTAGATTAAGTTACAAACATATTCTTATTTTTCTTTTATTAATGGTACCTATTAATATAATAGCGACTGAAACAATTATTGCTGCTCCCGGAGAAATATTAGAAATAGTTGCACTTGATGAGGTTAATGAAGAAGAATTTTTCTCAATAAGTGTAATGGATCCAGAAATACTAGAAGAATCACCTTGGCTAATAGATTTAATAATTGAATTTAATGGAGAAATATATAAAATCAATGAAACTGCTGAAGTAATAATTCAAGCTCCCGAAGTAAATCAAGATACAAATTATATAATAAATGCATCAAAAGAGGGATATAATCCTACAAATAAGACGATACTTATTCGCGACACAGAAATTAAAAGCTTAGTAATTTCTCATGATGATTTTGTTGTTGATGCTGGTGAACGTTTTTCAGTAACAATAACAGAAAATGATAAAAATGGAGATCCTGTAGATGGTGTAAGGATTGCAATACAGAGCTTCGGACAATCTGCTTTTACAGATGATAATGGACGTGCATGGTTAACTGCTCCAGATGATTGGGAGAAAATTACTATACTTGCTTCTAAAGATGGTTATATAAATGGACAAATACAGATGGAGGTAAATATTCCTCCAACCTTACTTGAGTTAATAATACGTAATCGATATTTTACAATACTGATAGGTACAATAATTCTGATTTGTGCAATTTTGTTTGTAAATCTCAAACAAAGAGTATCAATAGATTCTAGAGTAAAAGAAATATCAAAAGATAAGATTGATAAAAAATATAAAAGCAAAAGTGATACAAATAAAACAGAAAAAAAGCCAGAGAGTTATTATTACGAAAAAGACACAATTAGGATTCAACCTAATAAAGAATCAAAGGTTGAGGAGATTAGAATTACAAGACCTTTAAAGGAAAAAGAGGTAATTCCAGTAGTTTCCAAAGAGGATAAAGCTGAAAAGGTAATTAAGAAAAAAGAAATTCAAAAACAACGCAACTATGATTGGTTTGAAGGAACTGATGATGTTAGATACGAGATAGACAAGCTAACTGGTGAGGTTGATGAAGAAGGTCTTGATAAATGGTTTGAAGGAGTCGATCATCATAAAGATAAGATATATAAAAAAATGAAGAAAAAGGACAAAAAGGAAAATGAATAATTTTTAATAGGTAGTTTTTAAATATTAATTTATAATTAACAGAAAAATAATGGTTAAAAAGAATAAATTAGTAAAAGACTTTTATGAACTGAAAGTTAGTCAAATAATGGATAAAAGAGTATGGGATTTACCATTGATTGAGGAAAAAGAAGATATTCATCATGTTCTATCAATTCTTGGTGCTAGGAATCATATTTGGGTGATAAAGGATAGAGACAGTAAAGAATTGGTTGGTGTTATAACAGAACATGATGTATTATCAATACTTGCACCAAAACATTTTCCATCATATGTATTTGGAATGCCCGATGTTAGATCAATTCAGCATGGTACTGCAAATACAGCAGGTGATGTTATGGCTAATAAGATTATAATGTGTGAACCTGATGAAAAAATAATTGATGCATTAACAAGAATGGTGAAATTCAAACTTCGAAGATTACCAGTTGTAAAAGATAAAAATATTGTTGGTGAACTTACTTTGCATCAATTAATTAGGAAATATTATAGTGCTACTCAATATCATCCTATACTAGAAGATGAAGAAGGTTGATATCAACGGAAGAACTTTTTATTATTTTATTTTTAATAGCAATAGCTCTGATATTTGCAAGGGTTCTAGGATTTTTATTTTACAAATTAAAGCAACCGGCAGTAATTGGTGAAATAATTGCTGGTATAATTCTAGGTGGCATCGCAGTATTTGCTTTTTCAGGTCAAAATTTTATAATTGCTGATTATATATTCTCCACACCAAATCTTAGTAAGCTTTTTCAATCTTCAGAATTTATTTTTTTTGCTGAAATTGGAATATTATTTTTGCTTTTCATATCTGGACTTGAAACAAGTATTTCAAAGTTAAAAAAGACAGAGAAAGCTTCATCATTTGTAGCAGTTGGTGGAGT
>CAZHIY010000128.1:0-6352 GCA_964533085.1 uncultured Thermoplasmatales archaeon
ACCTTCATATATCATTGCATTGCCCCACCAGTGAACATCACATATTGGGCTGGTTACACTCCAGAAGTCCTCGTAACAGTAATAACCAGCAGCTGAAGAACTAGTCCAGGATTGAGAATTTGATGCTTCTGGGCTAGGTGGCAGCTGTATGAATATACCACCTTGATTTAAAATGTTGATACTTTGTGTAGCAGTTGGATTATTTATTAAATAATCGCTTCTATTTAATTCAAGCAGTTTTTCTTTTTCATTCATTATACCTACTGCTGACATAGCAGTCGAAATCAACAGCCCAAAAACAACTATTCCAACTAATTTCTTATACATTCTTCTTTCATTCCTCCCTTAGAATAAGTGTAAAAATGGTATGTTTTAGTTTTATTTAATCTTTACTAAAAAATTATCAGGATATTTACTGTAATATCTATAATCAAAAATAAAGAAAGAAAGGGATTCTGGAGTACTGAAATTTATATGTCATATGGTTCTATTACTGGATGCTGATCAAATTGAAACCAAGGAAAAATACATAATACAAATCCGATTCTACCAAAAATCCTATAAGAGGAATCTTTTAGATTGTCCCAATAATTATTATACCATTGATTCTTATTACTACCAAACTCTTGACCAAATAATGTTACAAATCTTGCATTTGGTTTATTATTAATAAAATTGTTACAAAAAATTTCACAATTTATTGCACGGTTTGTAAATAACCCGCCTAAATTTTTATTGTTGGTAATGTTGTTATTATAAATATACAATTGATTATAATATTCTCCGCCAGAGCAATATATTCCACAAGAATTACTCTCTATTAAATTCCCACTAATATTACCGTATATATCAATATCAAGATAGATACCATTTCTGTTTTCGATTATGGTGTTTCTAATTAAGGAAATATTACCTTTAGACATATGAGCATATATACCATTGTTATTATTTTCTAGCAGATTATAGCTAATATTATTATTTAGATGATCATCTATATAAATTCCATTTTCTGTATTTGATACAATGTTGTTATTTACAAAATTATCTTGTGAATAACCATTTAGGCTGATTCCGATTTCTGCATTTGATATAGCATTATTATTAACAATATTATATGAAGAATACTCTTCTAAACTTATACCATTTACAACATCTATAATTTCATTGTTTGAAATTATATTATGGTTATTCCCGCCTTTTAAAATAATTCCAATATTATCTGAGATTGTGTTATTTAAGACAAAGTTATAATGAGAACTCCAAAGAATGATTCCCACTTTGTTATCAGCAATTATATTTTCTGAAATATAGTTATCATAAGAATATATATCCAATGCAATGCCTGCATATCCATATTCGTTATTACTAGCAGTTTGAATGGTAAATCCACTAATTGTTATCCCATAATATCTATTACGAATTAGTACTACATACTGCTTCTTCTCGTTTATGATAATAGTATCATCTTTACTTTCACCTATCAGACTTATGTGTTCTTCATAAATTAAAACACTTTCATAATATGTCCCATTATAAACATATATAGAATCACCAGAAAAACAATTATCAATTCCATCTTGAATTTTCATAAAAGGATATTCTTCTGTACCATCCCAAGGACCATTTACATTATCATCATCTACATAAATAGTAGCAGGTTCTTTTACTAAAAGATAGGGGATGAAATCTCCATTTTCTTTTGAAAGAAAATGAGCTTCTCGTTGCCCTTGTGGAAAATAATCATCATCATCTGAAATTATCCACCCGTAATTAATTAATTGACCTTCAATAAAGCCTTGAACATCCTCAGTAACATCAAATTCTAACCAAACACCTGGGTTATCTGGAACTATTAAAATATCAGTTGGTGTAAAAACATATGATGGTTGTTTATTCCAAGTCACATTATCTTCATCCCAGTCACTTGTTATTCTGTATATATTATATTCTCTATCATTTGGCTCTTCATCATACTCATAATAGTAAAGATATAATTTTGCGTAAACAAAAGTGCCTGAGGGAACAGATGAAATATCAAACTTTATTAATCCATCTTCCTCTAAATATCCATTACCATTACGTCCAACCTTAAAAAGGTTTAATGAGCCATAATTTTCATCGGGAAAAATTTTTTCAATAAATGTATCATCTGTTGGATATAGTATCCAACTATTTCCCTTAAAATCCTCAATATTTTTATGTTTTTTTCCCTGAGCTATATTTTCAAAGGGTTGGTTTTTCAGTTCATTTTGCATTTTCAGATTATTTTGAATGTAATTAACGGGCTCATTTGATTTTTCAATTATTTTTCTATTTTTGTATGATGTTAAAGGCAATTCATATTTGGTTGAAATATTATCATTTATAATAATTGCTGTTGATTGTGCAAATGTCGCACCAATAAATAAGATAATAGCTCCAATTACCAGAGTTTTGGTCAATATACCAATCTGATTTACCATTCTATTATTGTCTCCCTCAATAAAATAATAACATGCAATATATATAAAGGTTACAATAAGCTAAGTTATAATATTATTATCATTAAAATTATGGGAGTTGATGACTTTTTTATAAAAGGTGTTCTAGCGCTCTATAAAAAATTAATCAAAAGATATTAAACCAATAAGCTTCAAAATACCATATCCTACAAATAAAATTGAAAATAGACTAAATGGTACTAGAATCCAATTTTGGTGAATGGTTAATCTTTTATCAATGATATTTTTATTAGCTACAATTGTTAAAGGGATAGTATAAAAAATTCCAATCAAGGCGATTACTTTTAGTTCAATATTACTAGTTAGGAAAATAATTATATAAATAATTACAAAAATAACAGTTAAAGGGTACATTGCTGTAAGTAATTTTTTTGGAGTAAAATAAATAGCTGAAGTATTTAGTCCTGCTTTTCTGTCAAATTCGTAATCGGTAACAACAGTTGGAATATAAAATATTGAAGCCATTATAAATGTACCAATTATCATAAGAAGATTCATATTTGCTCCCCCAATGCTAAGACCTGCAATGAAAATTAAACATCCAGCTGAAGCATTACATAAAATATCACCAATTGGTTTTGCTTTAAATCTGAATGGTGGCATTGAATATATATATCCAATTCCATTAACAATTAGGATAAGTATAAAAAAAAGTGGATTTATTATCAAGGCAAAAATTAAGGACATAATTAAAAAAATTACACAAATTTTTAAAGCCTGTTTAACAGTTATTTCACCAGTTGATAATGGTTGATGGGATAAATTCATGTCTTTTGATCGCCCATCATGAAACCTATCCACATCCTTATCTTGTATTGAGTTTACAATAAAAGAAAAGCTCATCCAGCCTATAAAGGAAATAAAAGAAAAAATAATTTGAAGCCAATTACTTTCAGATGTAATTCCAAGTCCAAGTCCCACTGTAAATGGAAAAAGAAATGTAATCCATGCTATAGGTCGAAGTAGTCTCAAATATATTGATATCATATTAATATCCCAAGATACATTTTTGATATTTATATTATTATTAGATCATTCCAAACAAGGGATTTGAAAAAAATCTTATTGATCCAACAATTACATTGCGGAGAGTAATTGGTTCTGTTTAATAAATATATTTGGAAAATGTAAAAAAATTGAATAATAATTTTTAATAATTAAAATATTTGTAAGACTGTTGCCCCAATAGAATTTTTAATAAAAATTGCAATAAAGAATTTATAATTTTTTTTCTTTCAAAAATCGGTATTTCTAATGTCCCCCATGGCCCTTCAGCATAGAACATATGTTTGGCTTTTGCCATGACTGTATAAGTGCCTTCAGCAACATATGTATGGTTAATTATTACCTTTTCACTTGAATTGAAATGACCAATCCATCCTTCTTCACTTCCATCGCCCCAATTAATATATAGATATATTTTATCATCATCAGGGTCAATTGTTGTAAATCTGAATGTCTTTGTAGGACCTGAAATAGGTTTAGCCCTAGGATTTATCTCTTCTATTATTGGAGCCTCTGGAGCAGTGTTATTTCTAATTGGTAGTCCTGTTTCCACCCAAGCTGTAATTCCTCCACTCATGATATCAATCGTTCCATTGAATCCGGCATTACAAAGAATATATCCTGTCAATAAAGCTCTATAAGAGGCTTTATCATAGAGAACAATTTCATCACCATCGAACATTTCTAAAAAATTTTGTAATCCATTTGGGTCCTGAAACAACTCACTTCTATACCATCTGGGATGCTCAGGCCATGGTGTATCTATAAAACTTTCATTCCAATCTTCTTCGCTTCTTAAATCTATAGGGATTTGAATTCCATTAGAAGTATCATTAAGAAGATCCCATATATCATAAACAGTAAGATTGATTAAGCAGTCATGCCTGCCATTTGGATTATTATTTGAACTATTTATAATTAATTGACCTTTACCTAAACCATTAATTGGAAATGAGGCTATAAAAAACATTAGTAAAATTCCCAGTATCAGCATTTTACCAATCAGGGTATTTTTTTTATACAAACTTAACTACCTCCCTCTTTAATAACATCAGCCATATATTATTTAAAGGTTTCATAAATTGAGTACTGTGTTATGATTAATCAAGAATTATCAGCAGCTAAGCTCTTTAAAAACAGGGAAGAATGGCGTAAGTGGCTTGAAAAAAACCATTCAAAAAAAGATGAATTATGGCTTATTCATTATAAAAAAAAGTCAAATAAAGAAAGTGTAAGTCATTCTGATGCTGTTGAAGAAGCATTGTGTTTTGGTTGGATAGACAGTAAACTTAAAAGTATTGATGAAGAACGATACATTCTAAAATATACTCCTAGAAAAGGGAAAAGTGTATGGTCAAAAATCAATAAAGATGCTGCTGAGAAAATGATACTTCTTGGAAAGATGACAGATGCAGGTCTTGAAAAGATAAATACTGCAAAAAAACAAGGTTTATGGGACACTGCTTATACTAATTTAAAGAAAGAAAGATTGCCATCTGACCTTAAAAAAGCTCTTTTGTCAAATAAAGATGCTTGGAAGAATTTTAAAAATTTTGCTAATTCCTATAGAAATATGTATATTGGTTGGGTAAAAAATGCAAAGACAGATTTAACAAGGAAAATGAGAATAGTTGAAGTTGTAAAACGATCAATTGAAAATAAAAAACCAGGTATTGAATAACCAAAAAAAAGGAAAATGAGTTTAGTTAAATCCAAATAAATATCTTACTATCGGAAATAAATTTAGAAATCTTTCCAAAATTTTCTCAAAGAAACTCATAATAAGTATATTTATAGATCTAATCCTTGGGATTTCAACAAAAAACTCCGCAAGATCACTTTCATCATCATAAGTATCCTTTGCTTTCACTTTTATATTGTATGATCCTTTTTCATCCCATTTGTGATCAACTGATATTTCTAAACCTGATGCATAGGGGCCAATCCATTCCTCAATGTTGCCGTCATCCCAGTCAATATAATAATAGACCTCATCTCCATCGGAATCATCGGTAACAATAGTATAAGAATATTCTAAACCAGGATTTCCCTTATTAGGTCCATAAACATCTGGGGTTTGTGGAGGTGTATTTTCAATTACTACCTCATATTCTGTCCAATCACTTTCAGCACCATGTTCATCTTTTGCTTTTGCTTTTATTAAGTATATGCCTGGTCCTGGCCAGGTGTGGCTTAGTTCAACTATTTCACCTGATGGATAGAAACCTGTCTCTATAGTTGTTCCATCGCCCCAATCAATGAAAAACATTACATTATCTTCATCGGGATCCGTTGAATAAATAAATAAAGAATCGTCCTCTTCATATATTGTTGGATCATTTGGCGGGTAATTTGGTTCAGACATTGTTGTAAATTCCCATACTGGACCTTCTGTTGATGCTCCATAATCGTCCCATGCAACTATTTTCCAGTAATATACAGTAGTAAATTCCATTGTTCCGGGATCAAAAGTTGTCTCAGTCTGATTTTCAGAAACAAGAACATCAGGAGTTGAATCATCAGCTTCAAAATAAACATCATAGGTTAAATTTTGACCATCAGGATCACTGCAACTCCAGCTAAGATCAGCATTAATATCTATTTCTGTTGCTCCATCCTCGGGAAATGGATCACTTGGAGAATTGGGTGGACTATTTTCTTTAGTGGTAAAACTCCAAAGTTGACCTGTTGTTGAAGCACCATGATTGTCCCATGAGACAATCCTCCAATAATATGTTGTATCAAATTCCATTGTTCCAGGATTATACGAAGTATCGGATTGATTACTAGATACTTTCGGTGGACTGCTGCTTCTCTTTAAGAGCTGGAAAGAGCTTAGGAAAAAA
>CAZHIY010000129.1:0-6304 GCA_964533085.1 uncultured Thermoplasmatales archaeon
GTAGATTGTGGATTAGTGGAAGAATCTTGATAATTATTTTTCAGACAAGCTCAAATAATGATTTTTTATAAAATGTGGTTTATGCCATCTCTGCAAGCTGCTTGATTCTGTTGTTAACTACGAAGATTTCCATAACAACTTTCATTTCTTCGAGCTCTTGTTTGTTATTTATTTCACTGACAATTCTCATTAATTTTCACCACTCTACATGTTATAAACTGTAATTGATGTTATTTAAATATTTTGGGATATTATGTCAATATGAAAAAGGAGATATTTGTTAAATTTACATCTAGAAATTATTGCTATATAAGAGAACAACATGATGGGAGGGGAGAAGAGGTGAATTTTGAGGGGGTAATTGGATGGGTTTTTCTCAAATTTTGAAAATATGGGCTTCATCCCTTCCCACACTGTTGATAAAAAATAGAATATACAAGTGTTTAAGTGTCTTTTTCGCAGTTGTATATGTATATGGGTGTGCACATCATACACTATCTACATTTAAGCTTAAAAATTGGAAATAGAAAAGGTTTAATTATATTCATCCCAGCTTTTAACCTTAATATTATCGGTAGAGACTCTAGAAATAGATTCTACAAATCTCTTTGCAAGTTGTAGATTTGTAATTAAAGAAACATCAAAATCAACAGCTTTTCTCCTTATAAGATAGTCGTTGTCAAGTTCTTCTTTTTCAATGTTTTTTGGTATATTTATTACTAAATCAATTTTCCTATCTGCAATATAAGTTAAGGTATTCGGTTCTTTTTTATCTAAAGGCCAATGTAGAATATCTGCTTCCATTCCATTTTCTCTCATGAAATCAGCAGTGCCCTTTGTAGCATAAAACCTGAATCCCAATTCACTTAGTTTTTTTGAGCTTTCTAAAAATTCCATTTTACTTTCGATTGGACCAGTTGAAAGTAATATTGTTTTTTTCGGAAGTTTAAAGCCGACAGATACCAAACTTTTAATAAAGGCTTCATTAAAATCATCACCTAAACAAGCAACTTCACCGGTAGAAGCCATTTCAACTCCCAATACTGGATCGGAACCTTTTAGTCTAGTAAACGAGAACTGAGGCGCCTTTATTCCAACATAATCAAGGTCAAAAGAAGATCTATCTATATTATTAACAGGTTTTCCCATAATTATTTTTGTAGCCAAATCAACAAAATTTATTTTAAAAACTTTTGAAGCAAAGGGAAAACTCCTTGAAGCACGCAAGTTACATTCAATTACCTTTACATCATTGTCCTTTGCAATAAACTGAATATTAAATGGACCAGTAATGTTCAAAGATTTTGCTATTTTTTTTGCAATTATTTTAATCCGCCTCATGGTCTCTAGATAGGTTCGTTGAGGGGGGAGTACCATTGTTGCGTCTCCAGAATGCACTCCAGCATTCTCGACATGTTCAGATATAGCATAACAATAAAGAGAGCCTTTTTTTGCAACTGCATCGATTTCAATTTCTTTTGCACCAGTTATAAACTTACTGATAACAACAGGATGCTCTTTATTAATAGCAGATGCTTTCTTAAGATATTTCTTTAATTCATGTTGACTAAGAGCAATACTCATAGCCGCGCCGGAAAGCACATAACTTGGTCTTACAAGAACAGGAAATCCAACTTTACTCGCAAACTCCTCAGCAGCTTTCATGCTACTTAATTCCTTCCATTCAGGCTGATCAATACCAAGATCGTCCAGTAACTTAGAAAACTTATGCCTATCTTCTGCATTATCAATTTTTAATGGAGAAGTTCCTAGGATTTTAATATTTGAATTATGCAATAGCAAAGCGAGATTATTTGGAATCTGACCGCCCATTGATACAATGATTCCCAGAGGATTTTCTTTATCGCAGATATCAAGTACCCTTTCAAATGTAAGTTCATCAAAATATAATTTATCACAAATATCATAATCAGTGCTAACAGTTTCAGGATTACAGTTTATCATAATAGTTCTATACTTCAAATTCCTCAATGTTGATATTGAATTAACACAACACCAGTCAAACTCAACAGAAGAACCAATTCTGTATGCTCCACCCCCTAACACTATAACCTGGTTTTTATCTTTGAATCTAATATCATCAACACAACCATTATATGTTAGATAAAGGTAGTTTGTTTTTGCAGGGTACTCTGCTGCAAGAGTATCAATTTGTTTTACAAATGGAACAATTCCTAGTTTCTTTCTTTTAATTCTAATGTCAAGTTCATTACAGTTAGTTAACAATGCTATTTGAAGATCAGAAAAACCTCTCTGCTTAGCCTCCTTAAGTATAGGAGATGACAGATTTTTCAAGCTACAACATTGTAATTTTTTCTCAGTATCAACAATATTTTTTATCTTATAAAGAAACCAGCCATTTACTTTGGTAAGTTCATTAATTTTTTCAATTGAGTATCCTTTCTTAATTGCTTCAGTAACTGCAAACATCCTTTTGTCAGTTGGTTCTTTTAGTTCTTTTTCTAAATCATCAAATATTAAATCATTACAAACAAGTCCTTTCATTCCAACATCAAGCATCCTTATTGCTTTTTGCAGTGCCTCCTCATAAGTCCTCGCAATTGCCATTACTTC
Organism: uncultured Thermoplasmatales archaeon; assembly: GCA_964533085.1. GTDB lineage: Archaea > Thermoplasmatota > E2 > DHVEG-1 > DHVEG-1 > SG8-52-3. Next base: position 2,596 of record CAZHIY010000129.1, read on the forward strand.
TCCAACAGATTTCATTTCAGAGCCTAAACTAGAACTAACTTTCCTGAATTTTTGTAAATCCCATCTAGGATACTTTAGAACTACATAATCCAAAGCGGGTTCAAAACAAGCTGATGTTTCTTTAGTAATAATATTTTCAATCTCTGTTAGACTATAACCCAACGCAAGCTTTGATGCAATAAATGCCAATGGATAACCTGTAGCTTTAGACGCCAGAGCTGAACTTCTACTAAGTCTTGCATTTACCTCAATTATTCTGTAATCTTCTGATTTTGGATCAAGAGCGAATTGAATATTACATTCACCAATAACATTAAGATGTCTAATCACCTGGATAGCAATAGACCTTAGCTTGAAATTTTCAGAAGAGGTCAATGTTTGAACAGGTGCAACAACAATGCTCTCACCAGTATGAATACCCATAGGATCGAAATTTTCCATAGAACATACAACAATACAATTATTATACTGATCTCTTACAACTTCATACTCGAGTTCTTTCCAACCACTCAGATATTCTTCTATTAAAATCTGTTTTGTGTATGAAAATGCCTTTTTTGTTAATTCAATTAATTGTTTTTTATTGTAAGCTACTCCTGAACCTAAACCGCCAAGAGCATATGCTATCCTACACATTACTGGATAGCCTATTTTCTGTGCAACCTTTGTTGCCCCTTCAACACTTGTGACAGCCTTTGATATTGGAACCTTGAGATTGATCTCCTTAATCTTTTTTACAAAAAGAGCCCTATCTTCAGTACTTAATATCGATTCTATTTGAGTTCCAAGAACTTCTACGTTGTATTTCTTTAAAATCCCTTTTTTTGCTAAATTAACTCCTACATTTAAAGCAGTTTGACCACCAAAACCAAGTAAAATACCATCAGGTTTCTCTTTCTCAATTACCTTTTTTACAAAAATATCATCAATTGGTAAGAAATACACTTTATCAGCTAGATAGTCAGAAGTCTGAATCGTTGCAATGTTTGGATTGACAAGTATTGTTTTAATTCTTTCCTCTTTCAAAGCCTTAATTGCTTGAGACCCGGAATAGTCAAACTCACCTGCTTGACCAATCCTTATCGCTCCTGACCCTAATATTAGGACCTTTTTGATTTTTTTAATTTTTCTATTTATCATTTAATCGACCGGATAAACATGTCAAACAAAAATTCAGTATCATCTGGACCAGGAGATGCTTCTGGATGAAACTGGGTGCCAAAGAATGGTTTTGAAATATGAATAATGCCCTCGTTTGTACCATCATTGTTATTGTAAAACCACTCTCGCCAATCCTCAGGTAATGTTTCAGCATCAACTGCATAACCATGATTTTGAGATGTTATGTAACATCTTTTTGTTCCAGTCTCAATACAGGGTTGATTATGACCTCTATGCCCATATTTTAACTTATACGTATTTGCTCCTGTAGCAAGCGCTAAAATCTGAGATCCAAGACAAATCCCTAGAATTGGTGTATTTCTGGATAAAGCTTCTTTTACATTCTTAATTGTTTGACGGCATTTTTTAGGATTTCCAGGCCCATTTGATATTATTATACCATCTGCTTTTTCATGTAAAAAGTCATAATCCCAAGGCACTCGAACAACTGTAAAACTTCTTCTAAGAAATGCCCTTATAATATTATTTTTTGTTCCACAATCAACAAGGATAATTCTTTTCTTGCCTTTTTTATAAACAATAGGTTTTTTAATGCTTACATCCATCATCAAATTTCTTTTATTTGGATCTTCCATTGAAATTTTTTTGTTGTTGCATATAACTTTTCCAAGCATTGTTCCTTTCTTTCTAAGTTTTTTAGTTAGCTCCCTTGTATCTACACCATATATTCCAGGAATGCCATGTTCTTTTAGCCATTCGGACAAAGATTTTTTAGCATTCCAATGAGAATATCTATCAGAATAATAAGTTATAATCAATCCCTTAACTTGTATTCTATCAGATTCAAAATACTTCAGCAGATTGTCCTCTTCTTCATATCCTGGAACTCCATAATTACCTATCAAAGGATAAGTTAAAACCAAGATTTGTCCTCTATAAGAAGCGTCAGTTAAGCTCTCAGGATAGCCAACCATCCCAGTATTAAATACTACTTCACCAGATACTGATTTATTTGAGCCAAATGAATAACCATAAAAAACAGAACCATCCTCAAGAACCAGCTCTGATTTTGGAGTTTTAATACCCATCTAATATAGTCCCCGCTATTAAAGTTAGTGAATCTTTTTAAAAAAAGGGTAACGCTTAGTTACCTAAAATATCTTTCCAAATTTTACATTTTTAATTCAGGTAAGACTTGTAAAACAAGATTTAATAATAAAATTTTAAGAAATATTATATTAAAAATAATAAACCAGCGGTTAAAATGAGTATTCGAACAAGAAAGATTGATGCAATAATCATAATAGCTATGATAATTATAGCTGGCTTTATTTTTTATAGATTAGGTTATATCTTTGATCACGATGGACCAGATATTCCAGATATACAATTTAAAAAAGATGATCAACAAAAGACCCTTACAGTTGTATCATTGTCAGACCAAGTATTATGGAAAGATATCGAAATAATTGGTGATTGTGACACATCAGTACTAGGGCGATATGTTACTGAAGGAGATCAAATTACACAATGTGAGGGCACCATAACCATTAGACATATTCCAACTGATACAATACTATCAAATTGGAAGTTTACAGCAATTGAAAATCTACCATATTCTATGGTGACTGGCAATATGAGAGATGTCTCTCCACAAGATGAAGGAGCTCATTTCAATAAAATCACGAATACAAGAGAATGGTGGTATTATACAGTAATTTTTGATGATGATTGCGAATTACCAGGTTGGACCGCAACAATTGGTTTCTGTCATATGGCCTGGGGAGATTTAAGATTAACAATGAAACCAGACATTCTAATAATAACACTTCACAGTCCTGATGGAAAAGAATATGGAGGGATGATAAACAAAAAACGAGGTGGAATACTTGGACTAGGTATACTAAGTACCTCAGGACTTGATGCATCAACACCTGGTGTTGATTTGAAATTTGAAGATTCATGGGCTAAAGGTGAAGCACCTATTTGGCATGTTCATGCAGAGGATAATGAAATTGACAAAGAAAATGAAATAATTATTGACTTTGATTATTTTGCGCCATCCTCACCTTTATGGATATATAGCAATAGGCTTATTGACAAAGGAGAAGGTAGACTTGCAACCTATATGTTTACAGGATGTGAAGTTTCTGGTACTATAAAATTAAATGGATTAGAATTCAAAGTAACAGGAATTGGGCATCATGAGCATTCTTGGTCACCTGGATTCATTAAATGGATTATAAAAGGATGGGATTGGTGTCATATGAAACTTGAGAATGGATGGAATATTTACTATAACAAATATTATTTTAGAAACCAGTTATTAGATGCAAGAACAACAAGAATTAATCCTGTATCATCGCTAGTTATTACAACAGATAAAGGAGAAACACTTACTCTTTTGGAAGATTTGGATATAACCGTTAGAAAATCAGACAATATTTTTTTATTATTAAAAATGCCATCTGAAATTAACATCAGGGCAAAACCTAATCCTATCTCTCAGATATTACTAAATAAGTATAATATCCGTCTTGATATTGACATTGAAGAAGATAACACATATGAAAAGATTTGGAAATTC
>CAZHIY010000130.1:0-6303 GCA_964533085.1 uncultured Thermoplasmatales archaeon
AATTGGAAAAACTTTTACGAAAAGAACTGTGCTTATCTTAAGCTATACAAATACGAAATAATAAATTATTCACAAAATGACCTTATTTATAGGTAGTATCTAATAATTATAAATAAATTAAGCAAAAATATAATAATAGTTATTTACATTGATATTTAGTAACATATTATCTGTGGTGATATAAATTTGGTTTTAAATTTGTATAAAAAAACCTTAATTTTTACAATAATAATCTTATTTTTAGTATCAAATGTTGTGCCTTCAGCAACAACAGTAACATTACAGAAAAACCCATATAAAATGATAGAAATTCGTGATACTACTATAAAATCTAATCAATTAAAAATTAAGGATATAAAAGATGGCATCGGTATAACCTTCTTTTTATCAAATGAGGGAGATAATACAATATATAACATAACAATAAATACCGAAGATTCTGGTCGATTTATTAAAATTAAATCTCCAAATTTTATTAAAATACCAGAACTTAAAGCTGGAAAATCAACAAAGTTAAGAATAAAAGTATTTGGTATTGGTATTGGAGAACCTATAGATTATAACAGAGTTACGGTTACTGTAAATGCTAATAATATAAAAACTATGGAGCGAATAATCCTTTTAAATGTATTCGGCCCGTTTGTCAAAATAATTTCTGTTTTTATCAATGACGAAGAATCATTTGAAGGTTACACACTGTTTTCTCCAGAATATTACACTAACACATATTTAATCAACAATAGTGGCGAGATTGTTAGAAAATGGAAAAGTGATTACATACAAAGTGCTGAGTGTTGCCTCCTGGAAAATGGTAATCTTTTACGTTCCAGTCTTGCAAGAATTAATCCTTATTTTCCAGGTGGCGGAATGACTGGACGTGTTGAGATGTTTAATTGGGAGGGTGCCCTAATCTGGGTGTTTGAATATACAAGCAATCAATATTGTCTAAATCATGGATTTGAAATGTTACCAAATGGCAATATTCTAATGATTGCATGGGAGGTAAAAACATACGCTGAAGCTATTGATGCAGGAAGAAATCCTTTCACAATACCAGTTGGAGTGTTATGGCCAAGCTATATAATTGAAGTAGAGCCAATCATTCCTGAGGGGGGAAACATTGTATGGGAATGGCATGTTTGGGATCACCTGATACAGGATTACGATTCCTCGAAAAACAATTACGGAATTGTTAGAAATCATCCTGAACTTATTGATATAAATTTTGGATTACCATTGGGCTATATGGATATAAATCACATAAACTCACTTGAGTACAATGAAGAATTCGACCAGATATTAATCAGTTCACACATCCAAAATGAGATTTGGATAATTGACCATAGCACCACAACTGAAGAAGCTGCAGGACACTCAGGAGGTAGATATGGCGAGGGTGGTGATCTTCTATATCGGTGGGGCAATCCTCAGGTATATAGAGCTGGAACTGCAAATGATCAAATGCTTTTTGGGCAACATGATGCTAGATGGATAAAGAAAGGATGTCCTGGTGAAGGTCATATCACCGTTTTTAATAATGGCTTAGGTCGTCCAAAATTATCATATTCATCTGTTGATGAATTAGTACCACCAGTTGATGAAAATGGTAATTATTATTTAGAACCTGGTTATGCATATGGTCCAAAAGAACCTATTTGGAGTTATACTGCAGAAAATCTATCTGATTTTTATTCTCCTATAATTGGAGGAGTAGAAAGACTTCCAAATGGAAATACACTCATTTGTAATGGATACTCAGGAATCTTTTTTGAAGTAACAATGGAAAGAGAAATTGTCTGGAGTTATTACAACCTATTTCCAAACTTTATTAGCAATCAAGTCACCAGCATCAATCGTTATCCATCAGATTATCCAGGTATTAGTGTTATTACTAAGAATCAACCTTATGAAGGCGATGGAGTTAAACATCCTCAAATATTAAATCATTTAAACTTTAATACTAATTTAAAAAATAATCTTTTTTTACATTTTTTTAAAAAATAAAGTTCCAATGCTAAATAATTAATCCTTTTTTCTAATCTCATAGAGATAAAGAATAATTCCATTTAGAAATAAAGCAGGGAGTAAAACAAATAAAGGTAAAAATTTTTGATTTTTCGGTAACCCATCACTAAAAACTATCTTATAAATATAGTAAATCATTGTGGGATATAGTGGAATACCAGAGGCAAGAAACCTTATTCTTAATAATTTTTTATCTCTTTTCTTTTTTCGATATACAAAAATATAAAGTATTGAAATTAGGATCATTGAAATCCATAAAAATATGACACTGATCAATGGAGAATTGGAAAATACTAGCATAAAATACCAAATCGCTAGAGAAATTAATGCTAGTGAACCAAATACTATATCCTCAATCTCAATCTTCATTTAATTACCTTACAATTTTTAATGTTTTAAAACTTTGAAATCTTCTTTTATTCACATCCCGGTTGAAATAATATGATACCTATAAAGGTTTATTAGAAAATAACACTTTCTTAACTATTCTGAGCTTAAGTACAATAAAATACTTAGTCCAATGATCTCAAAAATTGAAACCATAACAAGAATACCACCAAGCCCTCCAAATCCAAATCCAATACTTTCTCTAATACCTATATAAGGAATTGCAGAAGAAACAAATAAAGAACGTAATGTATTTACTGAAAAGATTGATTGAATAAATAATGGAGTTAAAAAGAACAATAAACCAATAATATATTTAGAATTTGTTTTTAAAAAAATCTTAATATAAACTATGATTAGACCAAGTAGAAGATATGTACTTATACAAACAATGATGATTCCTATTGATGGTAAAATTATATCTGATGTTGTTAATGGTTCAACTTCAAATGGTATATGTTCATTTTGGAAAGGCCTATTCCAGTCACCACGTTCTTCAATTATTTGACTTGCTTCATTAATAAAAACAAATGATAATAACAAACCTGTTATAATTCCTAAGATAACCAGTAATATAATTATATTTATAGCTTTTTTATTATATACTGGAATATTATTTTCGTTTATCGGTATTTGTTTCATTACACCACCTATTCATGTTTTTGTTAATTTATTTGTTTTTTTCCCAATTTCATACCAAATTCTGTTAAAAATTTGCTTATTTTGTTCTAGTTCCTCTGATGGAAAATATGTTTTTCCATATCCTCCTCCAACGGAGGTTATAAGTTTATTTTCTTCTAAGACTTTTAAATGATAACGGACGGTCTTATATTCTATATTAAGATTGTTTGAGAGTTCATTTGCATTTTGAGGCTTTTTAAAAAGGTCCTCTAAAATTCTCCCACGGTTGAATCCTCCAAGAGAATTGGCAAGCAGCCAATAAAGAACATTTTTAATCGGACCCATAAAAAAAACCTTTTACTGGAATTAAAACCATCTTTAATATGTTTTTTTAAAAATTTGGGAATGATTTGGGAATGATTTGGAAATAAATTGTAAAAAACAAATATAAATTAGCTTTAATATTACCCTCATTGTAAAAAACTGTGGAGAATCAAAAATGAAAAAAGCAACAAAAAAACTCTTTGGAGGACTAATGGTAGTTATTTTAATAGCAACCATTGGGGCAGTTGTGGTTAGCGCACATCCATTTTTTTCTGAGTTGACAGATGACCAAAAAGCAGAATTAAAAGCACTAAGAAAAACTCTAAAAGAAGAAGGAGCAACATGCACAGAGATAAGAGATACGATGCATGAACAACTTGAATCATATGGTATCGATTTGCCAACACGTGATGAAATGTTAGACGACCAAATCAATGTTACTAGACAAAGATTAGATATCTTGGAGCGAAAGAAAGTATTAAGACAAGAAGGATATGAGTGGGATGAGATAAATGAAATCATACAAGAAGAATTTGATTTAGAATATCCTACTTTTGAAGGACAAGGAATGAGATTTGGACATAGGTTCAACCGTGGAATGTGTATAAGACCTAATGGTTTTATGCCAGTTGAATAATCCAATACATAATACATCCCATATTGCTCCACCAAAAAATCTTTAAGGAGGGATTATTCCCTTCTTCCTCCCTTTTTTTGAGAGGGAAATATAATTTAGAAAATTGAGGGATATTTAATGCATCAAAATGAAAAAACAAAAGAAATAAATTATACGAAATTAATGTTTGTTTCAGTTATAATTGCGGTAATGTTTATTGTAGGTTTCATATCTGGTGGATCATATATTTATGGTTTATCTTCTTATGATATTAATGATTTAGAAAATCAAATTAGGCTTTTACAATCTGGAAATACTATAACTGAGGTACAGAATAACACATATTTCTATAATGACACATCCTTATCAGATATCTACAAAAATGTTAAGGATTCCATTGTAGTTATATCGGGCTATATTTCTTATCATACTTTTTTTAGGACTTTGTATTATGAAATTGAAGGCTCTGGTTTTATTTATGAATTTGAAGATGAAATGGTGGTTATTACTAATAATCATGTTGTTTCTGAGGTATCTGATATTGTTGTGACTTTTTCAAATGGTAATAGCTACCTTGGTGAATTAATTGGTGCTGATCCATTTTCGGATTTAGCAGTTTTAACAGTCGATGCACCAATTGATGAGTTTAAACCACTGGAAATTACTAGCTCTAATAATTTAGAGGTTGGTGATCCTGTAATTGCATTAGGTAATCCAATGGGTCTCGACATTACAATGACTACTGGTATAGTTAGCCAGATAGGCCGGACAATAGAGGAATCTATTGCTGGTAGTTTCCCAATTGCAAATATTATTCAAACAAACGTGGCAATAAATCCAGGTAACTCAGGTGGACCATTATTAAATTATCAAGGAGAAGCTGTTGGTATAACAACTGCAATTATTGAAAACTCAGAGGGTCTTGGTTTTGCAATTCCATCAAGTACGATTCTTCGAGAAATTCAATCTTTGGTGGAAACTGGTTCATACAATCAACATCCATGGCTTGGAATATCAGGTGTGGATATGAGTTATTCAATCGCAGAAGCAATGGATGTTGATGTAACTTATGGATGGCTTATTGCTGGTATTACAGAAGGTAGCACTGCCCAAGAAGCTGGTTTAAGAGGAGGTAATGGACAAGTTGAAATTAATGATAATTGGGTAATAATTGGAGGCGACATAATTATTGCAATTGATGGAACTAGGATTATCAATGGTGATGTTTTAATGTCTTATATTGAAGAAAATACTCAGCCAGGTCAAACTATAATTATAACCATAATTAGAGATAATCAAGAGATTTCTCTTCCAGTAAAAGTCGGAATACGACCAAATATCAATTAAAAATTATATTTTTTCCAACTCTATTTTTTTATAAAAAATTTTATTTTTAATATACTATTCATCTGCATATTTTTAAAAATTTGGGAACAAATTGGGATAAAGTTATATAAAATAAGGATACTATAAGTTTGTAATATTTTATGGGAGAAATATAAAAATGAAAAATGTAAATAAAGTTACAGTTATTTTAGTTATTACCTTATTTATTGGAGCATGTTTATTGCCAATTAGCATTGGAGCATCAAATCCAGAAAATCTTGGATTAGTTGAAAATGAAGATGCAATAAATACTGTAAATGAAGGATCAGAATATTGGGCGTTACTTGTTGCTGTTGGTGTATACGCAGACGATCCCCAGCAGAATCGTCCTCTGATGTTAGAAGAGGTGGATGATTTATATGATGTTCTTCTACAATCTGAAGTGTGGTCTGCAGATCATATAAAGGTTTTAAAAGGTAAGGACGCAACAGTATCAAAAATTATATCAGGTTTACGATGGTTGGATAAGATGGAGGATGATGATGATTTTTCTGTAGTATTTATAACAACGCATGGTTCTCCTCTTGGTTTTGATATTCCCCCATTTGATGAGGAGGATGGTACCGATGAAATACTAATAAGCTATTGGGGCTTTACATATCTAACTAGTTTTATTTGGGATGATGAACTAAATTTCCTTTTAAATCGTTTAGAATCACAAGGGGTTTGTCTTATTGTTGACAGTTGCTATGCTGGAGGATTCAATGATCCACCAAATTGGAATATTTTAAATAATCTACCTTTCCCAAAAGTAGAAAATACAATGTCTTCAGAAGAATGGATGAAGGGATTTGGAGAAGATGTTAGAGGACAAGGTCGAGTTGTTTTGATGGCTTCATGCGAGGATGAGTTATCCTATTCAGGAGGTTTTGCACCTTATTTAATTGACGGATTAAGAAAGTTTGCAGATAGCAATCATGATGACATAATCTCTGCAGAAGAAG
>CAZHIY010000131.1:0-6245 GCA_964533085.1 uncultured Thermoplasmatales archaeon
TCGGATTAAGTTATACCGCACCGCCAATGAAACTTGTATATAGAGGATTTGGTGAAATAGTCACCATGTTTGGAGCAAGTTACCTTCTAGCGGGGACCGGTTATTTCGTTATTAAAGGAACGATTGATGGTACGTTTGTGTTGTTTTCTCTTCCCTTACTATTGTTTGGGTTTGCGGTTAGTCTATACTTAGAGATTCCTGATAAGAACGCGGATCGCAAAGGCCATAAGATGACATTGGTTGTTTTGAAGGGTGAGCGTTTTGGTTTCATTATCAGCGGGATATGCCTTGGACTTGCTACCCTTTGTTACATGCTGTTTAGCGTGTTTCAGATCTTTGAAGGTGCCCCTAATTTTTTAGCGATTGCTGTCTTCTCATTGATACCATTTATTATTGGGTTATGGAGTCTGCGAAAATATCTTATTGATCCTGCAACTATGATGACTGTTGTGTTTCGTTCTACCGCTTGTATTTTTCTGATGTGGATTTTTCTTGATGTCTATTTCGTGTATGTACTTCTTACCTAGCCTGCCCTTATTTTGGGAGGGATTGGTTTAATCATGATGTATGATGTTGTCGTCGTTGGCGCTGGTCCTGCTGGCGCAACTGCAGCGAAATTTCTCGCTGAAAAAGGAGTAAAAACTATTCTTATCGATAAACACCCATATCCAAGGGATAAACCCTGTGGTGGCGTTTTATCTGTGAGAACGCTTAAACGATTTCCATATATCTCAGACGATTTAATCGATTCTTATTCGTATGGTGGGAGCATCTCTTCATCATCCCTTATGTATCAAGTTCAATTGCAGAAGGAGACACCGGTCGCTGCGTTTGTTCTCAGAAAAAAATTTGATCAGGGTTTGGTTAACTATGCAGTTCAAAGTGGAACGACATTTAAAGACGGAACAGCGGTAGTTAATATTCAAAAAATGAAAGACACAGTAAAAATCAATTTGAATAATGGGAAATTTCTTGAGTCCAAACTTGTTATAGGCGCTGATGGTATCTGGAGTACTGTTGCGAAAAGTTTTGGTTTAGGGGCGCATTATCCACGTATTGGCAGATGTCTCTTCCAGGAATATCCTTTAACTAGCAAATTGCTCAATCAATATTTTAGCGAGAAAAGATTTTTTCAGTTCTACTTAAAATTCATGGATATAAGTGGCACTGGGTGGGTATTTCCAAAAAAAGACAGCATAAATATCGGTATCGGTGAAATTCAACCATTGGCTTCTCAACCAATAAAAAGGCCGCAATTAAAGGAAGTGTATACCAACTATCTGAGAGTTCTAAAGGAAAAAAAATTGATACCTCCCGCTATAAAGATAGGAACGATTAAAGGAGGAGTTCTTCCTCTCCACCCTTTAAAAAAAACCTTTGCGAATCAAGTTGTTCTCTGTGGTGATGCTGCTGGACAAATGAATCCACTAACGGGTGATGGTATTCATTATGCAATGTCCTCCGGGAAGATCGCTGCAGAGGTATGCTCAGAAGCTTTAGAAGCAAATGACACAAGCGCTGTCTTCTTATCAAAATACCAACGGCTTTGGAAAGATGATTTCGGGGAAGAAATCACACTCTGTTTACTCATCTTGAATAGATTATTGAAGGATGATAGAGATGAAAAATATATTAGACTTGTATCCAATGATAAACAAATTATTGACATGCTTCTTAATATGTTACATGATCATGTAAGAATCCAGAACTACAAATGGAAAATCGCAAAACGCTTCGCCTATATTTATATGAAAGACCTTCTTAGAATATAAAAAAGCGATGTTTTATTGTTGGGCTCCTAAGAACATATACCCCCTCTCCAAGAAGTATACCACTACTCATAAAAGTAACTTCTACCAGTCCTAGAAACCGTTCTAATTTAAATATATATTCGAAATGAAATGAAAAAGGAAACTAATAAGGTTATTTTCATCGGTTAATTTTATAACTAAAAATATTGATATTATTTAATGGGTTATGATGAGGGAAAAATTAAAACCAATTGTTGCAATTATTCTAATCTTTGTTTTAATTTTATTTTTTGTTTTTTCTGGTTCAGACAGAGTTAAAATTAAGCAGAAAGGATCTGATACCATGCTTGAGATAGCTCAATTTTGGGCTGAAGAGTATGTTAAAATAAATGGTAATGTCACTATATCCATATCCGGAGGAGGTTCAGGAACAGGCATTGCACAATTAATTAACAATCAAATTGATATTGCAGATGCATCACGGCTAATAAAACAAAACGAGATAGACAATGCTAAATCAAAAGGCATTACAGTAGTTGAGTTTAAAACTTGTATCGATGGCATTGCAATCATTACAAATAAAAATCTAAAAATTAATGAGATCTTAATCAATGATTTACGTGGTATATATAATGGTAGTATTAAAAATTGGAGAAATATTGATGGACCTAATTTAAAAATAACTGTATACGGTAGACAGAGTAACTCTGGTACTTTCGCATTTTTCCAAGAATATGTTTTAAAAAATGATGATTACAGAGTTGATATGCAACCATTAAATGGTAATGCTCAGATTGTTGATGCAGTTATTGGCGATGAAGAGGGGATTGGATATGTTGGTATTGCCTATGCAGAAAAAAGATCAGATGAGTTAAATATTTTAAAAGTAAAAAAAAGTATTAACGAACATGGTATTCTTCCAACGATAGCAAATATTACAACTGGGAGTTATCCGATTTCCAGGTATTTATATATTTATACAAATGGCAACCCAACAGGAGAGATTGCTGATTATGTTAAATGGATTTTAAATAGATTTGGTGGACAAAGAGTTGTAGAAAATTTAGGTTTCGTACCATTACCTGACTCATTAATAAATGAAGAAATGGAAAAAATCTCATGAAATTTTACAAATATAGATTTTGGAAATATGATTTCAAAAAAATCCGTAAACTTAAAGATAGCATTATTCGTAAAATACTCTTTGGATTTGGAATAACAGCAATACTATTCATATTACTGATTCTTATTTTTTTACTAGTTGAGGGATTACCCTTCTTTTTCGAAGCAGATGGAGTAGATTTTTTCACAGATGATGTTTGGGATCCATCCTCACCTAACGAAGCAAGATATGGGATATTACCAATGCTACTTGGGACTTTTTTAGTAACTCTTGGAGCAATACTCATCGCTGTACCAATAGGTATCAGTTGTGCTATTTATCTTTCAGAAATAGCTCATCCAAAAATACGTGAAACACTAAAACCAATTATTGAGATATTGGCAGGTATTCCTTCAGTTGTATTCGGTTTTTTTGCACTTATTATTCTCTCAACATGGATTGATGATTTTTTTAATGCTACAACAAAACTAAATGCTTTAACCGGTTCAATTATGCTTGCAGTGATGATGTTACCAATTATTATTTCATTATCAGAAGATGCAATTCGTTCAGTACCACGAGAGATGAAAGAAGCATCACTTGCTTTAGGTCTATCAAAATGGGATACAATAAAAGGAGTGGTCTTACCCGCTGCTTTTTCAGGTATCACCGCAGGTATTATTCTTGGTGTTGCACGTGCAATTGGAGAAACAATGACAGTATTAATGGCAACAGGTAATGCACCTGTGATTTCTTTTGATATGCTTACTTCTATGAGAACTATGACTGCGACAATTGCTATTGAAATGGGTGAAGTACCATACGGAAGTACCCACTACCATGCTTTATTTGTTATTGGTATAATTTTGTTTATAATTACTTTGTTTGTAAATTTCATCGCAGGTATCATCAGAAGAAAATTTGGGGAGAGGTATTAGATGAAATGGAAAAAAATTAAAGAAATAATTATTTTTTCTCTCCTTCGAATTAGCGCTCTTTTTATTGTTATTGCTCTCGGTGTACTGCTTTTTTATATATTTTCTGGAGGTATTGGTAAAATTAGCTGGGAGTTTTTATCTAGTTTCCCAACAAATGGGATGAAATCTGGTGGTATATTTCCAATGATAATTGGAACATTATCTCTAATGATTTTGACAATGTTTATTGCTCTTCCAATTGGGATTTTTTCAGCAATTTATCTGGTTGAATATGCAAAACCCGGTAGGTTTACGGATATAATTCGTTTAGCAGTTCATAATCTGGCAGGTGTTCCTTCAATTGTTTATGGTCTTTTAGGTCTCGGATTTTTTGTGTTGTTTTTGGGTTTTGGTCTTAGCCTTTTTTCAGCAGCTTTTACTCTTTCAATAATGGTATTACCTATTGTTATTACAGCTTCTCAGGAGGCATTGTATGCTGTTCCAAAGAGAATGCGTGAGGGAGCTCTTGCTTTGGGTTCTACTAAATGGGAGACAACACGACATCATGTCCTTCCATATGCTCTTCCAGGGATGCTTACAGGTTCTATTCTTGCTCTTAGTCGTGCAGCAGGTGAAACTGCTCCTATTATTATGACAGGAGCCGCTTTTTATATGACTCATTTGCCCTCTTCAGTTTTTGATGAATTCATGGCATTACCATATTCAATATTTACTCTTGCAACAGAATCCTCTGATGTACATGCTATAAGACCTGTTGTTTTTGGCGCAGTTATTATTTTACTTCTGATAGTGTTAGGTATGAATCTTGTTGCTATTGGTTTGAGAAATTATTATAGGAAAAAATATAGGTGGTAAAAAAAGATGGATGTTGAAATTGAAACACAACAACTTTCTCTTTGGTATGGAGAAAAACAAGCGTTAAAGGATGTATCTATTAAAATTCCTGAGGAAAAAGTAACAGCTATTATAGGGCCTTCCGGTTGTGGTAAATCAACTCTTATACGTTGTTTTAATCGGATGAATGATATTATTGAAAACTGTAGGGTGGAAGGGAAGATTTTTATCGATGAGAATAACATCTATGATAAAAATGTTGATGTTGTTGATCTTAGGAAAAATGTTGGTATGGTTTTTCAAAAACCTAATCCTTTTCCAAAAAATATCTATGAAAATATTGCGTATGCGCCCAGAATTCATGGTATAAAAAATAAAAAAAAGTTAGATGATATTGTAAAAAAAGGTTTAAAAGAGGCATTCCTTTGGGATGAGGTTAAGGATAGGCTTCATGAATCAGCAATGGGTTTATCTGGAGGACAGCAACAGAGATTGTGTATTGCTAGAGCATTAGCCGTGGAACCTGAGATAATTCTGATGGATGAGCCTTGTAGTGCTCTTGATCCTATTGCTACGGCAAAAATTGAAGAACTGATTCGTTATCTTTCAAAAGATTATACCGTGGTAATTGTTACTCATAATATGCAGCAGGCATCACGTGTAAGTGATTATACAGCGTATATGTATATTGGAAAACTTATAGAATTTGGTACAACTCGTCAGATTTTTGAAAATCCAAGGGAAGAAAACACTGAAAATTATATAACCGGGAGATTTGGATAGATTAATATGGAGAAATTGAGTATGAGAACTAAATTTGATAAAGAATTAACCGAGATAAAAAACTCGGTAATAGAAATGGGAGAACTCTCAAGGGAAATGCTTAAAAATTCAATAGTTGCGTTAAAAAATCAGGATGCTAAATTAGCAAAAAAGGTATATTCAAATAAGAATAAGTTAATGAAATTTGATGAAATTATTGAACATCGATGTTTACAAGCTATATCGATGTATCAACCCATGGCAAAAGACATGAGAATATTGGGCGCATCTCTTAAAATTATAACTTATCAAACAAGGATTGGTAGATATGGAAAAGATATTGCAAAAATGGTTGATGAACTGTCAGATAAACCACATATTTCAAAACTGGTAAGCATTCCACATATGAGTGAAATTGTAGACGAAATGATAGCTGATGCACTTGATGCTTATAAGAAAGGAAAATCAGTTGATATTAAATCTTTTGTTGAACGGGATGATGATGTTGATGCTTTAAGGGAATCAATTTTTAGAGAAACATTAAGTTATATGATTGAAGATAATAAAAAAATCAAACGAGGAATGTATTACGTAATAATTGCTAGATTTCTTGAAAGATGTGCAGATCATGCGTGTAAAATTGCAGAAAAAGTAAATTATATGATAACAGGAAAACATATTGAAATAAAATAGGTGAAACAATAATTGGATTATAATATTAAATTTGAACTTGCTTTTGTTATAAAAAGAGCGTCCGCATCGGGATGCGAGCCCCTAACTTACTAGTATGAAATTAGGTTCTACTTCTGTTGATTCTGCATTGGATTTTGATACTTCGAATCGGCTCTTATTATTTTT
>CAZHIY010000132.1:0-6239 GCA_964533085.1 uncultured Thermoplasmatales archaeon
AATTAAAACAACATTTTCGTCTGATTTCGTAAGAAGACCACCAACTATACTTCCAACTGCACCTAGGCCAATAACTGCATATTTCATTTTTTCTCCATAAATTCATATCTTTTTCTAAGAAGATATTGAGATGTACCTGTAACTAATATAGCACAAACAAAGATAATAACTGCAATATAAACTTCAGCTACACCAAATATAAAGGCTGATGCCAAAGTAATACGTTCTATTATAAAAAATTCATGAAATTTTAATGCTTTTTCTCTTGAATATTTTTTAATCGATCTAAATAAATAAATATAAAGCAAAACTAAAATTAATATATCTAGTACCATCATTAAATAAAATCCAATTTTTAAGAACTTGTAATAGTATGGTAAATACAAGGCAAGTGAAAACCAAATAATTGTCAATACTAGTGAAATTGATACAGATATTTTTATTCCATATTTTACAGGAATTGTAATGTAT
Source organism: uncultured Thermoplasmatales archaeon (assembly GCA_964533085.1). Lineage (GTDB taxonomy): Archaea > Thermoplasmatota > E2 > DHVEG-1 > DHVEG-1 > SG8-52-3. The sequence goes on from CAZHIY010000132.1 coordinate 472, forward strand.
CCACCTTTCTTATCGCCCTCCATATCTCGGATTGCACCAACCAGATTGCTGTTTGTATCATGGAACAGGAAAACTAGCGCAAGTAACCATATGTAGATTGGTAATGATTCAATAGGTTTATTTATTGAAAAAACTCCAAATAAATATGCAGCAACAGTTACAATTCCTCTGTTTATATTTCCCGTTAATCCATGGGATTTAGATATTTTTGTATAGGAAAATACAAGTCCAGCTACCACAAATACTAATATTATATTTTTATAGTTAAGAAAGAAAGATAAAAAAAATCCAGTCATTGCAAAAATTGCTCCAATTACTAAAGCTTCGTATGGTTTTATTCTACCCGAAGGAATAGGTCTATGTGGTTTTTGTATAGCATCAAGTTTTTTATCTAAAAAATCTGAAAGATATAAGGCTGCGGTCCATCCCATCATAGGAATAAACAATGCTAAGACAGAAATTATTAATGGAGGGAAACCTCCACAAGCAATACAAGAACCTGCTAAACTAACAAGCCCACACCATACAACGGTGTATAATCTCCACGTTTCTAAATGTGCAAAAAGCTTGTCTTTAAGAGTAAATTTTGATTTTGATACTACTTTCAACAGTAATAACCCCCATAGGGTAGGGTATTTATGATATTCGGTTAAATATTTTAGTTATTTAAAAACATTGATAAATGTGTTAATTTAAAAATAATTGTAAATTTAAAACTAGAGATTTATTATATTGATTTAGTAGGCATAAACTAAAATCTCTCTGGTAGAAATATTTAAAATACTTCTATATTTCTACCTAACTCTTTAATTTTCAATGATTTTGAAAAGTAGTTGAAAATATATCAGGACGGCCGTCTATATTATAGTGGCTCTTTGTTTCCCTAACGTTAATCATTGTGATTGCAAGAATCATTATGTCTATAGTGCCACATCTTAAAATTCGTTTAATCATATATTATAAATATTTCATCTATATTCTTAAATTCATATCTATTAAAAGGATAGGAAAATGAATATTTTTGTCCGACTAATAAAATCAATATTAGAATTTTCTGATCCAAAGAGCTTTAAGATATTTGTTAAATTTGTTATAAGATATGTTTTCCTTCAGTTATTATTTGCTCCTTTTTACCCTTATGCGATTTATAGAATAAAAAAAATCAATAAAAGTTATGATTTAGATGAATTATTAGATTTTACTCAATCATTTTTTTTTGGGTTAATCGGAACTTTACAAATCAGATTTGAACTTTTAGAGCTTTTAAAGATATTAAAAAAGGAAAAACCAAAATACATTCTTGAAATAGGGACAGCATTTGGTGGAACTTTATTTTTATTTACTAGAATTGCTTCTAATGATGCTCAATTAATCAGTATTGATTTACCCGGTGGTAATTTTGGTGGTGGTTATATTAAAACAAGGATGAAATTATATAATGAATTTGTAATAAATAATCAACAAATCCATCTGATTAGAAAAAATTCCCATAAAGAAGAAACCTTTAAGGAAATAAAGAATATTTTAGCAGGCAATAAACTAGATTTTTTATTTATTGATGGTGATCATACATATGAAGGTGTAAAAAGAGATTTTAAACTATATAGTTCATTAGTAAAAAAAGAAGGAATAATTGTACTTCATGATATAGTTAAATCTGAAATAAAAGGATGTGAGGTAAGTATATTTTGGGATGAAATAAAATCAAAATATAATATAATTGAAATTATTGAAAACAAAAATCAAAATTGGGCGGGGTTAGGTTTAATAAAGTTATAATAAAATTAATATAAAGGATTAATGATTGTTTAGGCAGTTATCTAAAGGGAGGAATATAATTAAAAATCAAGATTTACCATTAATAGGATTTTTTCCTAATTTCCATAGTGTCGGTGAAACTCTACCATTAATAAAAATAGCTAAAATCTATACCGAATTGGGTGGAAGAGTTGTATTTTTTAGTCGTAATGGAAAATATGAACATCTAACAAAAGAAATTAACTGTGAATTGATTAAATTAAAAGAAATATCTCTTTTAAAAGTTGTTGACGAATTTAGAAAAAAAGTGGAAGATGTTGAAAAAATTCCATATGAAAAATTTATTTTTGGACCCTATACTTCAGATACAATCAGTAGATTTGTTGAAGAAGAAATTATCGCTTTTAAAAAAGCTAATGTAAAAATGATATTATGTACTTTTAATTTATCTGCAAGTATTTCTGCAAGAGTTTTAAAAATCCCACTTGTAGTTCTAATATCTGGGACAATTACATCAGCATATTTTCGTTCTGGTCTTGCATCATTTCCAGAAAATTATGAAAATATTTTTACTAAATTGTTACCATCTAAATTGAAAAATACACTAGCAAAATGGATTTATTTAAACAATAAGATACTTGTTAAAGATTTTAATTGTGTAGCAAAAAAATATCATATTAAACCTTTTCAGACCTTAAATGATATTCTTGCTGGAGACCATAATTTGGTATGTGATGATATAAATTTTCTAGGAATTAAACCTGATAATAAATATCCTTTAGAAAATTTTATAGGGGTAATAACTGGTGGTCTCTTTGAAAAGCAAATAAATGAAGTTGATAATGACGTTAAAAAACATTTAGAGCGCCCTGGCCGATCTATTTTTTTGGCGATGGGTTCAAGCCGCGATAAACTTCTATTTTTAAGTATTTTAGATGCATTAAATCAAAAAGACTATAATGTAATTGCTGTCTATACAACAATTGATAAGGAAGAGTTGCCTAAAGTTAAAGATAATATACTTTTAAAAAAATTCATTAACCAACCAATATTGGTAAATAAAATGGTAGATCTAGCAATTATACATGGTGGTCGTGGTACGGTATATAATGCAGCCTATTCAGGAAAGCCAGTTATAGGTATACCTATGTTTATTGAACAGCAACATAATATTAATAATCTATTACGGAGAGGAGTAGGACTGAGACTTTCTAAAAAATTTTTTAAAAAAGAAGATTTATTAAATGCTATTGAAACTATCTTTTCAGATTATAATAAATATTTAAAAAATTCACAAGACCTTGCAAATAGTCTCACAAAGCAAAGCGGTGAAAAGAAAGCTGTTAAAAGAATAATTGACATTGTAAGAGAACAAAATATAAGATAAATATTTATTAAAAAAAATCTATCTTTTTTTATTTAAATATAATTTTTTCTGCTTTTTTTAAATCAGAAGGGTAGGTAATATTAAGATAATCTCCTTTAAAAAAAATTGGTTTAATTTTTTCACCTTTGTTGATCATATTTTGAATTACATCTGTTATCTCTATTTCGTTTCTCAATTTTGATGGTGCTGTTAGTTTTATATAATCAAAAACTTTATTTTTTAAAAAATAAAATCCCATACCACAATAATTATTTGGTATTTCTTTTGGTTTTTCAACTACTTTATTTAGAAATTTTTGCTTTATTTCAATTGAATAGCTTCGTTTAATATCATCTATGTTGTTGGTCTCATATACTCCTATTCCTTGTTCCATTTCATTTGAAAAATCAAAACTTCCATCACAAACACAATCACCAAGTACAACTATAAAATTTTCTGAAACAAGATTTTCAACATGATTAACAGCGTCTGCTATACCTCGAAGTTTCTTTTGTTCCACAAAGGTTGAGTTAATTGGTAGTTTTTTAGCATACTTTATTACTTGTTCTTTTTTATAACCAACAACAAAAATAAAATCGTTGGTAAATTTTTTCCAATAATCTACTACATATCCAAGTATAGGTTTATTATTCAATTCAAGCAAAACTTTAGGGACATCATCGGAATGTGGTAGAATACGGATTCCTTTTCCTGCACTGAGAACAACACATTTCAATTCTTTATATTTTAACCATGGATTAATCATTTAACAAACTTCCAATTGTTACTTAATATTTTTTTAAGTATAATTGATATAATTTAAGCATTATTTTTCTGAATAAAGGATTTTTCAAATTTAAATATATCTCTTAAAAAAGGTAATTTTGATATATATATCCACTCGGAGTATTAGAATTATTAAATATCGCACTTGCATCATCTTTCATTGGTTTAGCAATCTGGTCTAATATTTCCTTTATTGGTTTAACTCCTTGAGGAAAAATTATTACATCAATAACTGTAACAGTGATATTTCCTGTGGAAATAGGGGAACCTGAGTAAGTGGCGAATTTCTTAGTTAATTAAAAACATTGATAAATGCATTAATTTAAAAACAAGTTTTTAATATATAGTTGATAGATTTACCAATTGCAAAAAATGGTGAGATGAGAAATGAAAAAAATAATGGTTGTTGATAATGAACCAGATATTGTTGATCTTACTAGAACTGTTCTTGAACTAGGAGGATACGAAGTTATTACTGCCTATAGTGGTGAAGAGTGTCTTAGACAACTTGAAAAGGAAAAAGTAGACCTTGTTTTACTTGATATTATGATGCCTGGTATGAGTGGTTGGGACGTGTTTAATAGAATTAGTAAGAAATCACCGGATATTAAAGTTGCATTTATGAGTGTTCTGGAGATATCTGATAAAAGAAAACAAGTTTTGCTAGAGGAAGGGCTTGCAGATTATATAATGAAACCTTTTGATAAAGATTCATTGCTTGATAGAATAGATAAAATATTACAAGAGACTGAAGAAAATGAGTAAAAAAATATTAGTTGTAGATGATGAGCCTGATATTTTACTTACAGTTGGACAAATGTTAGAGTTGAGTGGTTTTGAGGTAATCAGGGCAAAAGATGGTAATGAATGTATCGATAAAATGAATGAATTTGAAACTGATCCTGACCTTATCATTCTTGATATAATGATGCCTAATATTAGTGGTTGGGATGTTGCAGCAAAACTTAAGGAAAATCCAAAATGGAAGAATATTCCTATTGTATTTTTAACTGCGAAAGGAGACACTATGAGTGTTGGTATGGGGGGACTTGCAGCAGTTGATTATATTGTTAAACCTTTTGATATAAAGGATCTTGTTATTAGGGTTAAGAAAATATTGCATTAACTTAATAAATACTGTTTAAATTTTTATTCTAATTAAAATCGAATTTTGAAGAAAAATTTTAGAAAACATTGTTACTATATTATGATAATTCTTATCATAATCTTATAATACTTGAAATTCTTTAATAAATTGCAAAGGGAGGAATAAGAATGAATAGAAAGGTCTTTGGAATTTTTGTTATTATGATGCTATTAATACCTGTTTTATCTTCAATAATTGCTGCAAATCAAGAACCAGTTCTTGAAATTGGAAAAATCCGTAGTCGTTCTAGATTTTTACGTGGTGCTGTTGTAATAATTGTAATAAAAAATATTGGAGATGTTGATGCTAAAAATGTAACTTGGAGTTTTGACATTAAACATCCAATATTTAAAATACTGAATCTTACAGGTGGTTTTAATTTCACTATTAATAAAATAAAAGCTGGACTTTTCGTAATAAAAACTATAGGAATTAGCTGGATTGGTCGATTTGAGATAACAGTGAAAGCATGGATCCCTGGAGAAAATCCAGTATCAAAAACGGTTAAGGGCATCTCAATTTTTAGTTTTATCTTAATCTTCCCAGGATAAACAAATTCTATCTATGCTTTTTTCAAAATTATTAAATCAATATTAACGAAAAAAAAATTATATTTTATAGGTTAAAATCTTAAAAAAAAATTTTAGAAAATGATTAGTGAAATAAGGGCTCTGCCCTTATAATCCCATTCCGCCTTCGCTACCTCGGCAC
>CAZHIY010000133.1:0-6239 GCA_964533085.1 uncultured Thermoplasmatales archaeon
AAAGTCAAAATGTCAAAATTACAAAAACATCACTAATGTACTGTTTAATGATATAAAAGAAAGTTTAATCTTTTTAAAAATTCACATAAATTTTTTCCTCTCTTCCAAATCAGATACATAATTGTTTGAAATAATATCAAAATCTCTGATTCTTCCCCTTATGTTCTGAACTGAAGCCATCGGTAAGATAAAACAAAATGTACAGCCTTCCCCCTCTTCGCTTTCAACCCATATCCTACCACTATGATTAAGGATAATCTCTCTAGAAATTGACAGGCCAAGCCCTATACCGCCAAACTTCCGATCCATACCTGAGTCCACCTGAAAAAAAGTGTCAAAAACCTTATCTAACTTACCCTCTGGTATTCCACGTCCAAAATCCTGAACTTCAGACAAAATAACATTTTTATCTTTTCTAACCTTAACATTAATAATAGTACCATCTGGGGAGAATTTAATTGAATTGTCTATAAGATTTATAAATACTTGTTTAATTAGGTTATCATCGATAAACAGCATTGGTAGCCCTTCCTCGACTTCAGTATTAATTGTCATGTTTTTGCTGTCAGCAATAGACTGCATACTCTCTACGGTCTCAACAACCAAGGTTTTAATATCTGTTTTCATAAGAATAAATTTCATAGCACCGGAAGATAGACGCGAAATATCAAGAATATCCTGAACAAGATGATCCAACCGATCTGTATTCCTGAGAACTATATCCAAGGCATTTTTCTGCTCCGTATCAATTTTACCAAATTTGTTCTTTATTAGCATTTGTATATAACCTTTAATCGATGTTATAGGTGTCCTTAATTCATGCGACGTGATGTTAAGAAAATTAGTTTTCAACTCATCCAATTTCTTCAGCTGAATATTCTGCTTTTTTATTTTTTTCACTGCTTTTTCCCGCTCTATAAGTAAATTTCTCAATTTTTCATTAATATTTTCAAGCTCTATTGTCCTTTCGTTTACTTTTTCTTCTAATTTATTCTTCGCATTTTCTAGTTGATTGAATAGTTTCCTAATCTCAGTTAAATTTCTAGCCACGATTACGATTCCTTCCCGATTACGGGAGTTATCGTATATAACAGATGCAGAAACACACATTGGGATAATTTTCCCAGTATTATCAACAAATTCCATTTCAGTCTCTTCTAATCTCCTCAGATCAAATAATTTAGCAAAGGGTTTGGAAGTAAAAATTCCTTCACTTTCTACTTTTTTATAATCGGATAACCGAATAATTCGTTCCAAAGAAGAATTCAAGATGACTCTCTTCGGATAACCCAATAAGTTCAATACCGACTTGTTAACATTAATGATATTTCCTTTTTCATTTACAACAAGTACTAGTTCATTCATCGTATCAAGTATGTTTTCAGCGATTAACATTGGTGATATAGATAAAAATTTATATTTTATGATAGCATAGGATACAAAAACGACAAAGACAAATGAAAATACAGATGTCATCGGGAAAATTTTAAAATTAAATAAAGGGGGCAAAAGATTTGTCCCTACACTAATAAATATTAACAATCCACCACCACTCCCCAATATTTTAATTTGTTTCTTTTCTGTTTTTTGAAGTTCACCGAAAAATAAGTTATAAGTCAAACATATAATAACAAAACTAAAAATTAGTAAAAACCATACAACGATAAAATAGGAGCTTGATGATAAGACGACCCTGTATCCAAAGTCTGTTTCTTTTACATTTTGAATAGATACTGAATTCAGAAAGATTAGGTATAAAATCAAACCTATAACATAAATAAATGTAATTAAATATCTGAAGATGTTCCCATATCGATTAAAATTAATTTTTTTGGGGAATACTAGGGAAAAACTTAGAGCGAGACATGGGGTTAGCCACAAAATATTATATCCAATTTTTCCCCACATTAATGCTTCTTCTATAGTAGTTGATGATCTTGTAAAAAATTCACTGATATTATACAATACGATACTTAATATAATCAAGAAAAAAAATCTATTTATAATGCTCTTTGGATTCTTATAAATAATATAAAACCCTATACTTAGATTGGAGAAGGCAGCAAATATCGCTATACCCAAAGCAGGATTCATTGTTTTCTGAATTGGAGATAAATATATAGTTTATTCGATTTTTACAATAGATTATTCTATTTTGGTACTTTTATTTATTAAAGTTTATATAGTGGAATTACCATAGATTGTGAAGTGGGAGTCCATCAGAATATGGTAAATATCGATCTTATTTTTGCACCATTTCGAATCTCTGTAGCGCCACCATATGGAATTGCCAATCTGTCATCATTTTTAAAAGAAAAGGGATATAATGTCAGATCCTTAGACCTGAACGCTGAAATATCAGAGGTTTATAAATTTTTTAAAAGAATGATGTGTATGCCTGTCGATCTTGAAGCAACTATCGAATCTCTATCATATCCTTTTCTTATTTCGTTATTCTATAATCCAGAAGATAGTAAGAATGTGTTAAGGGAATTAATGATAAACAATACCCTTTTCGAAAAAGATGATTTGGATTATTTTATTGATTGGTTACTTAATAATCGATTAAAATTAACTGTGGAAAAAAAAATTAAAATATGGGTAAATAGAATTCTTAATGGAGATCCAGATATTGTAGGTTTCTCCACCTTTTGTACTAACTTTCCATTAACTCTCATTATTGCAAAAGAATTAAAAAAAGAACGGAAAGATCTATTAATTGTTTTAGGGGGACCGCATGTCTTCTGGTATACCAATGAAATACTACAACATTTGCCATGGATTGATGTTATAGTTAAAGGAGAAGGAGAATCTGCTTTTCTAAAAATAATAAATGAATTTAAAAATAATTCTTCTATTAGTGGTGGAATTATCTTTGAGCCGAATATAAAAGACATTAATGATCTGCCTTTCCCAGATTTTAGCGATTTTGATTTTGGAAAATATATGTACGGGGCGATACCGATATCGATGAGCCGAGGTTGTGTATATAATTGTAGCTTCTGCCATGAAAAAAGGTTTTGGAAAACATTTAGATCTAAAAAGCCTCATACAGTTGTAAAGGAAATTGAAACACAGTTAGATAAATATGATCTTGATTCATTTCTTTTCTGTGATTCTCTTATTAATGGAAATAGGACATTGTTAAAACAATTTTGTGAAATACTAATTGCAAAAGATTTAGAAATTTATTGGTGTGGTCATTCAAGTATAAAAAACATAGATAAAGAGTTGTTAAAAAAAATTAGGAAGGCAGGTTGCGGAAGTTTATTTTATGGGGTTGAATCAGGGAGTCAAAGAATCTTAGACAAAATGCATAAAGGTACAAATTTATTTGAAATTGAAAAGACAATTGAGAATACAATGAGAGAAGATATCTGGCCACTTACATATTGGTTGATTGGTTTTCCTGGTGAACAAATCTCCGACATAAAGAAAACCAAAGATTTTATTTTAAAAAATAAAGACAATATTGGTGGCGCTGTCTTCCATCGTTTTATTTTAACAAAAGAATCTCCTGTTTTTAATACGCCACAACTTTTTGGAATATCACTTAAAGAAAATCCGATTTTGGATAAAATGGATCCTTTCTTATGGTCACATAATTACATTGTTGAAAAAGGTGTTTCACAACAGGGGGCATTAAAGCAGGCTTTGGCATGTAGGAAGGAAATAAATTTTGATCAGGGTATATCTATGTATTTTCCTTTGAATAGGGAGCTTTATCCATTATTTTATACTGAAAAGAAATCAGGTAATTTACTTAAGGACAGGTGGTATGATTCTCCGGATTTCAAAGGCATATAATTAGTTTGAAGTGGGGTGAGTAGTTATATATTGGAATAATTATGAGACGGAATAAAACTGATATTATTGAAATGAAAATGAGAATTTGGAATAACTATATAATATGGAATTTATATTTGTTAAAAGATAATGGGGGTTAGGCAATTACTCAGTATTGTTTTGATGAACAAATACGATTTGAGGAATTTGATTATGACACTTTATTTGGAACGCCTTCTTCAATTAAAAACGATTTTTTTACAATATGGAATAATATCATTAATAAAATACAACTGAAAATTAGTGCAGAGGTTGCTTTTGAGGATTTAAAGAATTTGGTACTTTACGATGCACTAGATGGAAATCGGTCATCATTAGTTTTGGATAAAAAGATGAATCGCGGGAAGGAGGGAGCATTCTATGCTATAAATTTTATCCATGTATTACAGGCGCTAGGTGTAAAATCTTGTTTAATAATGATTCATACAACGTACAATAGAGGTCGTGGTGAACAGGAATTTCGGAATATTTTACGAGATATTAAAGTCGGAGGATCATTTATCAAACGATATTCTATTGATAACAATATTCGATGTTCATTTATATGTATAAATGAAAATCATGAACTTATACATTTATTGAGAGATATTTCGGAATGTACGAAAAATGGTGAGTTCACTACATATTTTTTGTTTGATTATAATGAAGAATGGGTGATGACTGAAAAAGGAAAAAATATCCTTAAAAAATTACCGGATATTGATGTATTTATAAGACATACGAAATTCCAATTTTCAGGAGGTTGGATTCCTGGGAAAATGTCACGTTCGGTATTTTTATATTCTCAAAATGGCACTGTCTATAGTAATTGGGCTCCAGATGAACTTATAACTCTTGTGGCTCTAGCATTATTAGCAAAAATTCTTCATAAAGGAGAGGGTTTAAATAAAATTTATACTTCTAAAAAGGAGGTTAACCAGCGATATAAATTAAGAGAGGTAAAATTATTTAATAAAGTAGTGAACCTCCGAGAAAATCCTAAAAAATTATTTATGATAGGATCTCCCATAGGAGTTTACCAGTTTTATTATTAGTTATTATAAAACGCTTTTTTATATTCGGTTAAAGACTAATTCTTTTTTCTTTATATTTGTTGGAATGAAATCAGTGCAAACAGTTGTTAAGGAAATATTTAAATTGTAATTTTATATTACAAGTTTATAATTGTTAGGGAGGTAGATATGAGAAAAAAAATAATAGGTATATTAGTGTGTACGCTATTGATTGGCACTGGAACTATAGCTGTCGCTGACTGGAGTCCTGGCGATGGTCATAAGATGCATTACCCTCAGGAACCTGATCCAAATGGTTGGGATGTAGACTGGGGCTATTGGTTACTGGGTGACGACTGGAAGTGCACTGAATGTGGAACAGTTACAGATATTCATTTCTGGATCTCATGGTGGAAAGACGAAGAATTTGACATACCAAATATCTATATCAGCATCTGGTCGAACAATCCAGGTACAGAATATTCCATGCCTGAAAAAGAATTATGGAATAGAACATTCGACATAGATGATTTCATCATTGCAGGACCATGGGATGGCGAACAAGGTTGGTATAATCCTTTTCTTGGCGAATGGGAACTCAATAATCATTTTAGATACTACCAGATAAATATCATGGAAATCGAGAAGCCATTTAAACAAATAGAAGGTGAGATATATTGGCTAGTAATCAAAATGCCGTTTAATTACAATGTAATAGGATGGAAGACATCAATATCTGATCAGTTCGAGGATACTGCAGTATTTGGTTTGCCAGGGGGAGAATGGAAACCGATTTATGACCCGATTGATGGCAACAAAATGGATTTGGCTTTTGTTATTACTGGAGAGCCCTCAAAACCTGATCTAACCTGTAAGGGTTCGCTTACATGGAGAAAAGTAAAACCTGAATCAACTGTTACTGGAACATTTGATGTATGTAACGAAGGTGAAACCTGTTCTAAACTTAACTGGGAAATAGATACAACAACTCCAGGTTTTGGCACATGGACATTCACTCCAGCAAGTGGAACTTTACCTGCAGGAGATTGTGTTACAGTTACTGCAGAATGTATTGCACCACCTGATCAAAACACAGAGTTCACTGGAAATATAAAAGTATTCAACTCAGATGATGCAAGTGACTTCTGTGAAATAGATGTTTATCTTAAAACACCAAGAACAAGAAGCCTGCACATTCAATTATTGGAAAGACTTTTTGAATTAATCAATTTTTCTGAGTTTATTTTATAACGAGTGCCGAGAGTGGGCATTATAAAAAAGGTTCAGGTTTTTATAGGATATTTTTTGCTTATTATTCTTGTTAACTTTTGTTTAGGAAATATTTATATTAAGATTTTACATTAAAATATATAGTTTTATAGTTTTTGGGGGGAAAAAATA
>CAZHIY010000134.1:0-6232 GCA_964533085.1 uncultured Thermoplasmatales archaeon
CCTGCGTTTCACTTAGGTCCACGCAGTATTCCCAGCCGCAGTTAGAATAAATATAATAAAATGGATAAGTTAGCCGTCGGAGGGATTCGAACCCTCGACCTGCTGATTACGAATCAGCCGCTCCACCAACTAAGCTACGACGGCATACTGCTTTTGAATAAAATTAGATAATAAAAAATTGACTATTATTTCCGCAACATCTTTTTACCAAATTTCATTACAAGTAATGTATGATTTGTGGAGTCGATGAATCGGGCAGAGGTCCAGTTATGGGCCCTCTTATAATTGCAGGTGTTACATTTGAAGATGATTCAAAACTAATAGAATACAGGGTAAAAGACTCCAAACAACTGTCACCAACAAGACGAGAAGAACTTGCAAAAATAATTAAGAAAATCGCATTAAATTATGAAATCCTTGTAATTCCCGCAAAAGATATCGATGATATGCGTAAAATTATGACGTTAAATCAGATAGAAATAAACGCATTTATAAAAATAATTTCAAAACTAAAACCAGAAATTTGTTATGTTGATTCAGTAGATGTAAACGAAATACGTTTTGGTAGAAATATCTATGAAGCAATTCCTTTTAAATCTACAATTATATCAAAACATAAGGCTGATGAGATATATCCTGTAGTCAGTGCTGCCTCAATTCTAGCAAAATCAAGAAGAGAGGAAGAAGTAAAAAAAATTGCAAGCATCCTTGAAAAAAAACTAAATCTTCCTTTAGGTAGTGGATATCCTGCTGACCCTATTACACAAAAGTTTTTCAAAACATGGTTTGATAGATTTGAAAGATTACCTCCTTATACAAGACACTCGTGGAAAACCTCACAAAATATCCTAAAAGAAAAAAATATGAAAAAATTAGATGACTATTAAAAATTTAGGGAGGTAGTATCTGGATCGTAAAAGCAGGTATTTGGTGAATATATTTAGACCAATTATAATTTAAATATACGATCCAGACCTATCCTTTATAGGATGGGATGATAATCGAAAAGACACCAGTTATGATATTTAAATCTACTTTGTAAAAATGTCAAAATGACAAAATGTCAAGAATTTATTTATCTAAATATTATCTTAACCCTAGGCTTTACTGGATAAATCTTTCATTAAGAAATATTTGACATCCTTCTATACTTCTGATCAATTCTTTGATGTTCAGAGGTTTTGAAAAATAATCATATATATAGCAAGATAGTCCTTCCATATTATGATGATTCTTTGTTCCTTTTCCAGTTATTATTCCAATTGATACATTTTTTATTAAATCTTTTTTTACTATCTCTCTAATAGTCTGCCATCCATCCATTCCAGGCATCATAATGTCCATTAGTATTACACCTTTGAAACCTTTTTCAAGTTCTGTAATACAATCAAGTCCGTTATCAACAGTTATTACATCATACTCTTGATCTTCAAAAACAGTTTTTAATGAAGTTAATATGTCCTGCTCATCATCAACTATCATTATTTTTTTACTCATATATAATCTCCTCAACCTCTATTGTGATACTGCGTATCATGCCATTTTTTGTTGATGATTATATTTAAACGTAACCCGTAAAAATGTCAATCTGTAAAAATTTACTTGAATAATTTGAAAAGTATATTTTTAAAAGAATTACGAATTTTTCTCCTGAAACTCTTTTAAGAAATCTGCAAGAACATTAACACCTTCTATTGACATTGCATTATAAATTGATGCCCTCATACCACCAACAGATCTATGACCTTTTAAACCAACAAGATCTTTTTGATTTGCTTCTTGTACACATTTTTCTTCAAGTTCTGAAGTCGGCAGGTTAAATGTTACATTCATAAGTGATCTAGAATCCGGTTTTGCATGGCCCTTGTAAAAACCATTTGAGTTGTCAATTAAATCATAAAGTATCTTTGCTTTCTTTCGGTTTATCTTTTCAATTTCAGGTACTCCACCTATACTTTCAAGATGTTCGAGTGACAATTTGCATATATAAATCGCCCAACATGGACCAGTATTAAAAAGTGAATCTTTCTCGACATGGGTTTTCCATTTTTGCATAGTTGGTGTATTTTCAGGAACTCTTTCTAATAAATCTTCTCTTACAATTACAAGTGTTACCCCAGCAGGACCGATGTTTTTTTGAGCGCCAGCATATATTACACCAAATTTCTTGACGTCTATTACCTTGTCCATAATATGTGAGGACATATCACAGGCCAGAGGAACATCACCTGGAACATCTGGCCAATTATGAAATTCAGTTCCATATATAGTGTTATTTCCTGTAATATGGGCAAATGCTGCATTAGAACTAAAATCTATATTTTTGGGAATATATGAGAAATTTTCATCCTCTGAACTAGCTACAACCTTTACATCTCCATAGAACTTTGCTTCTTTTATTGCCTTTTTTGACCAGACACCCGTGTTTACATATTCAAACGATTTGGCATCTTTTTGTAGATTTAATGGAGCCATATAAAATTGACTTGAAGCACCTCCCTGAAGCCAGATAATTTTGTATTGATCAGGAATCTTCATTAATCTTCTAACCAAATTTGATGCTTCCTTATGCATTGCATCATATTGTTTTGATCTGTGAGACAGCTCCATAAGAGACATACCTGTTCCTTGAAAATCTAAAAGCTCCTTTTGTGCCTTCTTTAATGCCTGAAGTGGTAAAGTCGCAGGACCTGCATAGAAATTGTAAATTCTTTTTGCCATATTATTGTCCCCCATATTTTGAAGCAGTGAATAGTCAATATAGATTTAAATAATTCGGAACAAAAGTTTTCAGACAACAGTTGTACAACAAGAACTTTATAAGCAGAATTACAAAAAACTAGATCAGTGAGGAACAAATAATGAAACAATTATTAATAAAAGCACTAAAAAACAGATTTGAAATGACTAAAGAAGATGCAGTAGCCCTTGCTAAAACAGTTGAGGGAATTTTTGATGGTAAGAATGAAATAGAAGATATGTCTATTGACAAATATGCACGAGCATTATTTTACGATTTACAAAGAGAAAAGCTTCTTAAGCTGAGACGAGAGGAACTCAAAGAAAAAGGAAAGCAAATGCGAAAATACTACTGGTCTTTTAACAATGATGTAATTAGAAAGTCATCTGTTGAAAAAATAAAGAAAAATGATTTCAATATATACAAAAAAATTCCAAGGGAAGCTTGGCTGGTTCATTCAAATATAAATTAGGTATGTAAATCAAAATCTGGTGGGTCAAGAATCTGCTGGTATCTATAGAAATCTCTAATATTTTTTTCCTTTTCTTGTTTTATTTTCAATATAAATTTTACTTTTTTAAACCTATTATAAATAGATAAGATAGCACCAAAAAACCCAAAGATGACCATTACAAAAATAAAAACATATATTATTTTTGAAATAAACATATTATTAAATGAAATAAAAACAACATATAATACAAAAAATAGTGTAAGTAATATCCAAAAAATGAATGTGATTTGCCTTGATTTTAATCCCTTCATCTTAACCTAATTGTTGGTTGATTTATGAGTACTTAAATCTTTCTTTAATCCCTTTTCTAATTTCTGCATTTTTTCAGTTGATTTATTAAAAATCTCGTTTGAAATATTAGTCAAAAGCTCTAGATGTTTTCTATTGCTAAATAAAATACCATTATTGCCAATAGGTACATCAAGTCTTTCTGTACTGCATATTTCAACAACAAGTTTTCTTCCAAAAGACTTTAATCCAGAGTTTTTAAAACCACATGCAACCGCTGTTTTCATAACTCTATCTGCAGCGTCATTTGTTCTTGCAGTAATATGAATTATTGGAGACTGTGAAAGAAACCAGATCTGACCTATTTTTGCCTTTTTTACAGCAGAGAATACTTCATCAATATTAATTGTTCTGTGCCACTTACCTAAAAATTTTGCTTCTTTCTTATTACCAATATTTGGGATTTCAAGTATAACTATTCTACCATAACAACTACTAGAAGTATAATAATCATCTGATTCATTTATTATATCTAATATTGGTTGAATTCCTCTGTCTACTTTATTTTCTTTCTGAGCTTTTTTAAGCTTTGCAATTGCACTTTTTTTACCTTCTGAAAAATCTCGTATAATATTCATCTAATTTCCTTCTGAATCTTTATTCCTCGCTTTTGTAATTCTTTAAAAAAGGGAGAACATGGAACGACTTCCTCACAGCCAAAAACTCCATGGTCCTTAATTTTTCCATTTAAAATTAATTGAGCAATTATTGATGTTGGATAACCCGTTGTACGCATCATTGCTGTAATGTTATTTTTATCATCATAATAATCAATCATATTGTATTCTAAGGAAATATTTTTTCCATCTTTTACGCCCTTGGATATAACTTTTAGAAGCACAACATCTTTTTCATTTTTTGGAAGAATCTTTAAAAGAAAGGATATAAAAACTTCACGTGGGACAATTTTTCTATCACCGATACTTATTTTTTCTGTATTTCCAAGGCCCATATCTAAAAGATGTTTAAATCTTTTACAGTGACCGGGATAACGAACTGTTTTATAATCAAGAAACTTAATTTTTTCTTTAAATGTATATGGTAAAGTCGAAGCTCCCCCAGAAGTAAGAAATGCTTCCATTTCTACAAAAGGTTCAGGAAATATAATTTTCTCAAGCTCTGACATTGATTTCTTTTTTATAATTTTTCGATTTTTGAGAATTATAGAATCCTCAATATATTCATTAATAAGTCCATAGGGAGAAAAAACAATTTGATAATTAAGAGGCGGTTGAGGATTAATAGGTAGTCCACCGACTCTTATTTTCACAAAATCAACAGAGCCCATCTGTTCTACTATATCACGTGTTATAATAGAGGTCAAACCTGGTGCAAGACCACAGTCAGGAATTATTGTAACGCTATTTTTATTTGCTTTTTCAAACAATGTTCTTTCTTTATTAACTATATCATTGTTTCCTCCAAGATCAAGAAAATGTGTTTTTGTCTCAACAGCAATTTTTGCTAGATTATAATTATATTTGTAAGGTATTGCTGATATTGCAATATCATATTTTCGGAAATGTTTCTTTAATTCTGTTGAATTTTTTACATTAAGAATTGAATATCTTATTTTTCCATTCTTTAGAAATTCTTTAGCAGATTCTAATGTTTTATTATCTTTGTCTGTAATAGTAATTTCATTAAAATTTGAATATTTGGATAGGTCATATGCCATTGCTAATCCCATCATACCAGACCCAAGAACAATTACATTCATTGTATCACATATTTAATTGATGTTTTAGAGAATATTAGATGTCGTTTAAAATCGTTTCTTAATAGTATTAGCAATTATTATATTGGATTACTATATTCAGTGGGACGAACAAGGGAGGCAAATTATGGCTGAAAATGTTTGGGATAGCAAGATTGAGTGCATGCCTTTGAAAGAATTAAAAGAATTACAGCTTAAAAGATTTAAAAAAATGATTGATTATATTTTTAGAAACAATAGATTTTATCGTGATAGATTAAAAGAAGTAAATATTTCTTCAGATAGTATAAAATCTTTAAGTGATATTGAAAAAATCCCTTTTTTAACAAAGCAGGACCTTAGAGGATTCTATCCTTTTGGTCTTGTTTGTACTGAAATTGATGATATTGTAGAAGTACATGCATCATCAGGAACTACAGGTAAACCAGTTGTTGGTCCTTATACAAAAAATGATGTTGAGCTCTGGGCAGAGGTTATGGCTAGGTCCCTATGGGCTAATGGGCTTAGAAAACACGATATTATGCAGAATGCTTATGGTTATGGATTATTTACAGGTGCTCACGGTTTTGAGAAAGGAGCACAAAAAATAGGAGCAGTGGTAATTACTATTTCATCTGGAAACACAAAAAGACAAATTACAATTATGAAAGATTTTGGTACAACTGCACTAGTATGTACTCCATCATACTCTATGTATATGGCAGAAACTGCGGAATTTATGGGCCTTGATCCATTAAAGGATTTCAATTTAAAGATAGGTTGTTTTGGTGCTGAAGCATGGAGTGAAGAAATGAGAAAAAATGTTGAAAAAAGATGGGGAATTGTTGCCCATGAACATTATGGTTTAACAGAAATTATTGGCCCAGGTATTGTTTCTGAATGTAAATATAAAAAATTGCATATCAATGCTGATCATTTTCTACCAGAAGTAATCAATCCAGATACAGGTGAAACATTATCACCAGGGGAAGAA
>CAZHIY010000135.1:0-4541 GCA_964533085.1 uncultured Thermoplasmatales archaeon
ATCCATGAAAGATCCGGCACCAAAGGCAGAATCATCTATAATGGCTCTTATATCATTCATAATATCAATTGAACTTGCCTTAGCTGAATCTAGTTCGCCCCCCATGCTTCCTGTTAAGTCAAACAGGAACATGACATCCAGTTTTCCAATCGGAATTTCATCAGTAATTATCGTTTTATTGTCCCAAACAGATTCACCAGGCATCATTGTAATTTCAAAATAATCAGGAATTACTGTTGCCCCGCTTCCTTCACATAGTGGTTCTTCTGGTTGTTCACCTGCACATGTTCCATGTACAGTGAGATCATAAAGTATTGGAGATTCTTCTCCAATTGGTGCCTTAAATGTTACCTCAACTTCTATGTATCTTCCATCTGGTGTGGCACTTAGATCAACGCCGTTATTTGCGGTTTCCCATGGAGACCAGGATATTTGATTTTCTGAACTTCTAACCTTTATTATTATCGATGTATTTTCTGGTACATAACTAGACCATGAAATAAAGTCCCAAATTGTACTAGCTGCTTCGCTATCATGAATAACAGTCCATTTACCAGTAACTAAAGATTGGCTAAAACCAATTCCTGTAGCATCACTATAGGTATAAGGTGCATATCCTGTATTAAATACACCAAGATGAGACCCATCTGTTCCATTGAATTTACACATTTGATCATTAGATAAATGTATTGACCAGACATCCCCATTAGCATCAACAACTGTTCCTCTGATATGTGTTGCTAATTGAGCAGGTGCATTCCAGATAACAGAACCATCAGGGGCAAACTTTGCCATTGTTCCAGTATTTCCATTACCTGCATATATATTACCATCAAGATCAGTTGCAACACCATAAACATCATATCTCAGAGCCGCTGGATCATCCATAGTTACACTAGATGTATTATATACATAGAAGGTTTCACCGTATCTAGCACCCATATAAACTAAGGTATTATCCTCGCTATCATAGCTTAATGCAATACCATAAATCAATCCAGGGGTTGAATGAGTTGTATTTTCAAATGTATTTGTATTAAGTTCTAACAAGTTGTAACTTAATGATGAACCCCATAGAATTCCATCTTTATCAACAAGAGCACCGTAAGGTGTGTTTGGATAAACATCAATTGGTCCTGCTAAAAGGCTACCGTCAACACCGCTTATTTTATAATACTCGTAAGTATTGTAACAACCAAGCCAGATGTTGCCGTCAAGGTCAAGTGCAAGGGATCTTCCAAGACCATTATCTGGTCCAACCTCTACAACCCAAGCAATACGCTCGTCTTGAATTTCTTCAGGATCGATCTTATTATTACTATTGTTGTCAACTAAAGGCAACATTTCGGAAACATCAATATATCCATCATCGTTTGCATCATAAGAGGTATCCAATACTCCGTTTCCGTTTCTATCAATCCAGTCATTTGTCAATATCTTAATTACATCAGCTGCTTTATTAGATGGGAACTGCCTGTTTGCTACATAGCAGTTTCCTTCTGAATCCACACAAGTTCTTGATGGTGCAGGTCCGCTATGAGAACCGCCACCATAGAAGAATGTCTTATACCGTGCAAGCTCTTTGTTTTCTTGAGTATCCCATTTAGATACAGACGACTCACCAGCGTTTGCTATCCACATTACATGATATGTAGTAGATTCTCCAGGAATTAATTGAAGTTGGTCAGACACTGTATCATGTTCAACTCCTTCGAGGATACCTTCATCGAAATCTGCATCTAAAGTATAGATATGATCTGAAATGCATTCTTCTACACAATCATAAATAAATGAAACTTGATCTATTGCGACGCATTCGAATCTATCTGTAGCAAATGCCCTAATAAAGAATGTCTCTCCGCAAATCCATTGAACCTCGCTGCTATCATAAGACCAGTTCTGGATGTATCCAGGTTCTAGATCACATGGCAGATATACCATGCTCATTACCCAATCTGAACCGTCCCAGTAATGTTTTGTATTGTTTTCATCTTTATAGTAGATCCATAAGGTGACATCCTCTATTCCGGTTTCTGAATTCCAGGTATCACCATTGATCTCGTTGAGCTCATAAAGTATAGATCCATCTTCAGGAGTTAGTATTTCGATTTCTCCAACACCGATGTAATATCTAAGTCCACTTTCGTTGAAGATATGTACCCAATAGCCTTTTCCGCCCTCTATCGTAATTAACTCATTGATCTCACGTTCAGTGTAATAACTAATCCACCCTTCATCTAAATCATAGTGGAACACCCAATCATAGCTACCATTTATTGAGTACATAACACGCTCTATTGATTCATTACATCCAAAGTCTGGTGGCATTCCACCACTCAACGGCAGTGGGTTCCATCCTTCCTGCATCCATTGATCCCAGACAATAGTTGTATCAACTCTGAATGTCACAGGTAGTGCAAATCCAGTGTTTCCATCTTCATCAAGGGCGAGTGCTTCAAGAGTGATATAAGCTCCATATTGATAGAAGTAAATCGGTACAAATGCATGATAGTAATCCTCTTCACCAGGCAATTGTTCTACATCATAATATAGATATGGTGCATCTCTTCTACCACCAGGTATCCAAAGATAAACTCCAAGGTCTTCCCAATCGGTTAAATCATCATATGCATGCAATATTACCTCAACATAATCAGTTTTTTGAGTTGAACCCTGCTCTGGGAAAATAATTTCAATGTTTGGATCACCGCCTCCGCCTGGTCCACATACCCAGAAGGTCTCGTTATCAATTTCACCAGCGTTTCCAAGACAATCGACGGCATATGCTTCAAGGTAATGCACACATCCTAGCTCAAGATTAATGCATCCTTCATATTCCATCCAGTCAGTCCAACTTCCAAGATACCAGTATCTGTAATAAATGAAAGACTCTCCAGATTGGCAGCAACCTTGCTCTATTGCTTCAAAGCAAATGTCTGTTTCAGGATAAACCAACCAAACATCATGGCCATATGAATCATTACCTAGGTAGACATGTGGATCTCCAACTTCCTTTTCTAGTATAGGCGGCTGTTCATCGACATAGAATATCTCCCAGTCATAATCTTGGTGTCCTAAACAATCAGAAG
Source organism: uncultured Thermoplasmatales archaeon (assembly GCA_964533085.1). Taxonomy (GTDB): domain Archaea; phylum Thermoplasmatota; class E2; order DHVEG-1; family DHVEG-1; genus SG8-52-3. Next base: position 3,090 of record CAZHIY010000135.1, read on the forward strand.
CCCAGACCTCAAGCTCATGCATACATTCCTCCTCAAAGGTCAAGTTAAATGGTAATAATTCTGTAATTTCAATTGGTTCAGTATCGTTAATACTGTACCAAACTGTTAAGCTGTCACAACATCCATCATCATAGGCATCTATTGTAATGATTGTTGATGTGTTCACACAGTATACAAAGTCCTCTTCGATAACACAATTTGGTTCTCCTACAGTCTTCACAATAACCGGATAGGTTTCATCAACATAGAACGTTTCAATATCCCTATCCTCATGCCCAAGACAATCAAATGCCCAGATCTCAAGCTCATGCTCACACGCCTCAGCAAAAGTCAAATCATAAGGAATCACTAAACTGATGTCAACCCAGTCGCCCTCATTAATCCTGTACCAAACAGAAAGACTATCACAACAACCATCATCATAAGCATCAATAGTAATAACCGTATCAGTAGTAACACACCACTCATCTGGATCGACAGATTCACACTTTGGATCACCAACAGTCTTCACAATGACAGGAGCAGTATCATCAACATAGAAAGTCTCAGAATCATAAACTTGATGATCTAGACAATCAAAGGCCCATATCTCAAGGGTGTGCTGACATTCAGATTCAAAAGAAACATCAAATGGAATCATCTCAGTTATGTCAATCGGACCTTCTCCATTGATACTATATAGAACAATAAGCCTATCACAGCAACCATCATCATATGCATCAATAGTAATCACCGTGTCAGTAGTAACACAATACTCATCCTCATCAATGAAACAGTTCGGGTCTCCTACAGTCTTTACAATAACTGGATAGGTATCATCAACATAGAACGTCTCAATATCCCTATCCTCATGACCAAGACAATCAAAAGCCCAAATCTCAAGTAAGTGCTCACACTCCTCAGCAAAAGTCAATTCGTAAGGATCTTCCATTAAGTCCATTGTGATGTCAATCCAGTCGCCCTCATTAATTCTATACCAAACAGTAAGATCATTACAGCATCCTTCATCCCAAGCATCTATTGTAATTACTGTATCAGTTGTTACACAATATTCACCTTCATCAATGTAACAATTGGGGTCACCAACAGTCTTTTCGATTACTGGAGCAGTATCATCAACATAGAATATCTCAAAATCAGTAACCTCGTGACCAAGACAATCAAAAGCCCAAATCTCAAGCCAGTGCTGACACTCCTCAGCAAAAGTCAAATTGAATGGTAAATCATATGTAATATCAATCCAACCACCATCGTTAATCCTGTACCAAACAGTAAGATCATCACAGCATCCATTATCATAAGCATCAATAGTAATCACAGTATCCGTAGTAACACAATACTCATCAGGATCAACTGGACAATTTGGATCACCAACAGTCTTCACAATAACAGGAGCAGTATCATCAACATAGAACGTCTCAATATCCCTATCCTCATGACCAAGACAATCAA
>CAZHIY010000135.1:4641-6226 GCA_964533085.1 uncultured Thermoplasmatales archaeon
AATATCAATCCAACCACCATCGTTAATCCTGTACCAAACAGTAAGATCATCACAGCATCCATTATCATAAGCATCAATAGTAATCACAGTATCAGTAGTAACACAATACTCATCGTCATCTATGTAACAATTTGGATCACCAATGGTCTTCACAATCACTGGATCGGTATCATCAACATAGAACGTCTCAATGTCCCAATCCTCTTCGTCCATACCATTACCAAGACAATCATAGGCCCTAACAGTAAGAGTATGCTCACATTCTTCTTCGAAGTTAAATGGTTCTATATACTCCTGCCAACCACCGTCATTAATTTTGTACTCAATACTAATATCACCATATTCGCAGCATCCCTGATTTATTGCTTCAAGTGTAATCAAAGTATTAGTCATTACACAATATTCATCCTCATCAATGTAACAATATGGATCACCGACTATCTTCACAATCTCAGGGGGAGTATCATCAACATAGAACGTCTCAAAATCCCAATCCTCTTCCTCCATACCATTACCAAGACAATCATAAGCCCTAACATAAAGATAATGTATACATTCCTCGTTAAAACTAAATGGTTCTGTGTAAGTTTGCCATCCAGCTCCATCAGCACCAATAATACTGATCATATATTCAATGGTAATAGTACTATTTGGACAGCAACCTTCATCATCCGCACAAAGAGTAATCAAAGTATCAGTAGTAACACACCAATCATCTGAATCAGGTACATCACACTTAGGTTCACCAACAGTTTTAGTAATCACAGGAACACTATCATCAACATAGAACGTCTCAACATCCCAATACTCTTCCTCCATACCATTACCAAGACAATCATAAGCTCTGACTTTAAGTGTGTGCATACATTCTTCTTCGAAATAAAATGGTCCTGTATATTCCTTCCATCCTTCATCATTTATCATATATTCAATAGTAATATCACCATAATTACAGCAACCTTCATCATCAACACTAAGATAAATTGAAGTTTGAGTAGTAACACACCAATCGTTAGTACCAGGAACCTCACATTTTGGATCGCCCACACATTTCAATATTTCTGGTGGTGTTTCATCTACATAGAAAGTTTCAATGTCCCAATATGCATCATCTTTACCGTTACCGAGACAATCATAAGCCCTAACATATAACGTATGCTCACATTCTTCATCAAAACTAAATGGTCCAGTATATTCTATCCAATCTGTCCATACATCATCATATTCTATCATATACTCGATTGTCACTTCACCAACACATGGATCACAACCAAAATCAGTTGCTTCAAGTGTGATTTCAGTTTCAGTTGTAACACAATAGTTATTAGTGTCTACTATTGGACAATTTGGTTCTCCAACAGTTTTGATAACTTCTGGCGGGGTGTTGTCAACATAAAATGTCTCACTGTGATATCCTTCTGTAGGCCATCTGTTTCCAACACAGTCCATTACATAAAACTCTAGAACATGCATGCATTCTTCTTCAAGATAGATCATTTCTGACAGTGTTCCTTCTGCTACAAAGACACTATAGTATTCCCAATCATCATCATACCATATACGATAGTAAAGTGCAATTCCTTCA
>CAZHIY010000136.1:0-6225 GCA_964533085.1 uncultured Thermoplasmatales archaeon
CCTCTTGTGCTAATCTTAACAGTTCTTCATCCTTAAAAAGAACATTTGCATTACCATAGCAGTAGAATTTTTTACCTAAATCTTTCATATTTTTAAACAATTCTTTAGTATAATTTGTATTAATTGTCAAAGAAGCATCACTAAAAAGTAAATATTTTTGAGGAATATTTTTAATTTCATTTATCACCTGTTCTACAGGCCTTACCCGAAATAATCTTCGTCCAGGACTATGTGAAATTGCACAAAAGTTACAACCATGCGGACATCCTCTTGTAGCTTCAATTGCGATAGCAGAATTTATTCCTTTTTGCCTTATCCTGCCATTTCCTAAATTTGGTAAAATAGAAAGATCAACTGGTTTTTCTTGTCTATATATCTGTTTTAGATTATCTTTATCCATATCATTGAGTAATTGTGGCCAGAGATCTTCAGCTTCACCTATTACAACACTATCAGCATGCTGTTTAGCTTCCTCTGGAAGTGCAGAGGGATGCCATCCACCCAGAACAACTTTCTTTCCTCTTTTTCTGAATTCGTCAGAAATTGTATATGCTTTTGGAGCTTGATTTGTCATTACAGAAATCCCAATTAAATCGTAATCCTCCTCATAATCAATATTTGCTATTCTTTCATCAATAATTTCAATAGAATGTTTTTCAGGAGTTACATTTGTAATAGCCTTGAAAGCAGGAATTATTGGATTTGAAAATATACTTAGAAATTTAACAATAAATGAGGGCAAGGTTTTTGCAGGATTTGGGTATATTAGTAATATTTTCATTTAACCTTTGGAAAATACATGCTCTATCTTAACTAATTTTCTACTGTTCTCTTTAATTATTTAGCTGTTTTTAAAAAAAAATTAAGTAGCGTTAATTTTATTATATAGTGAATGTTTATGTATAGTACAGTGGGGGAATTAAATGAATAAAAAAATAATACTAACATTATTTACAACTGCATTATTTATATTAAATGTTTCTGCAAGTCCTACAGAATTTGAACAATCCGTGGAATTATCTGGCCTTCAAGACCTTGATCCCCTGGTTGACCTTGAGGTAACTGTAGAAATACAAGCGATAAGGTCATTACAAAAATTTGAATATCCCAACCCAAAAACTTTGGAAATCATAGATTGGTTTAGCGATCCAGATTTTTTTGTAAAAGTCTTTATTAATGATCAAGAATTTGTAAGTGATATCTGGCATGATACAAAATATATTTACACTCCCAACTTTACTCCAACTCTTGATGTTTCTGATGAAGAAGAATTTGTGAATATCAAAATCCAGTTGTTTGATTGGAATTCATTTGGTGATAGGCAGTGTGACATAAGTGCCAATGGTAAGGATGTTGAATTAACCTATAGCTTGAAAACCGGCCATTGGTCGGGAGATGATATGCTATCAGATTCAAGCGGATATGGAAGATTAAATGGATGCGCTGATGGAAGTATGTATAAGCGTCAAAGAGATTGTGAGCTTTGGTTTAACATCTATCAAAATGATTATGATGGGGATGGAATACCATATTGGACAGAAGTAAACGTTTATGGCACAGATCCTATGACAGATAATACTGGTGAGGATGCAGATAATGACGATGTTCCAATAGAATGGGAATGGAAATGGGATTATGATCCATTTAATAATGAGAATCATTATTATCTAGATCCTGATAATGATGGGGTAGACAATCTAGAAGAATATTATGTTTCTGAATGGGGTTCTGACCCCTTTAGAGAAGATATTTTTATTGAGCTTGACTATATGGAAGAAAGTCCGGATGGTGTGAAAAGTACCATTCCTGAAGGATCATATGAACTTCTTAGCACTGCTTTTAATCGATTTGACAAAATATTTCATATCGATGTAGGATCGATGGGTGGAGGAGGAGAAATAATTCCTTTTAATGATTATTTAGGAGATCATGATCTTGATGATGTCTACTGGGAATATTTCCTTCATGATGATGATAATAATTGGCGCAGAGGGGTCTTTAGATATAGTATAATTGTATACGATCCAGGAAGAGCAGGATATAATTTTAGACGTGGAGCTTTTGTACTAGGCAGTAATTATATAAAAGACAAGGCAATAATAAATACTCCAAGATTAAAAGATGTTGCATGGGCGAGTGTATATATGCATGAGATGGGACACACCTTTGATCTTCGTAACCCTGGAGTTGATAATCCAAACTTTTGGGAATATGTACAATATAAAAGCTGTATGCTCTATCGTTATACATATAGATTGATAGATTACTCCGATGGATCACGTATAAATGATTTTAATGATTGGGAAGATATGGACCTCAAACATTTCCAAAGAGAATGGTAAAAAAAAGTAATATAAATTTATATGAGGTTTAAAAGAAAATTATACTCATTCTAGAGAATAATTTTTTCCAATTTAATTTTTTAGAAAAGGGGGAGGGGAGTAATGTTACTTTTTTTTGATAAAGCATACCATAATTATAGTAATTAGGCTGGTCATTGCTAGAATTATTAATACCGGATGTTTTTCAAAATCATTACTCCCATCTCTATTTACTTGATTCCCTAAGATAACCAGAGAATCCTTATATTCCTCCTCGGCATCTTTGAAATCATCTTCCAAATCAATGGAAGGTGTAATTTTGTCCTCACCGCCCTTATCTTTCTCTCCTTCTTTTTTTATATTTGTATTTTGTGTGATAATTAAAGGCGCCTCAATTCCTGTTTTATCATATATTAAATCAGATTTTGATAATCTATCGTCTCTTGCGGAAGTTATGATAACAGATGAATAAAATAAAATTATTATTAAAAATAGAATCATACTTTTTCTAAAACTATTTTTCATCTTAGTTACATGATTTTTCTTATTTATATACTGTTAGAAAATGTTTGGGAAAAACCAAACAATTTTACTTATAAATATACAAATGTTACATATTTGATATATGGATAATTGGAAATCATTTTTAAAAAATGATTCAACTGATTGGCTATTAGAAGATAACAATCCTTTTGTTAGACATTTTACTTTAATTGATATTTTGGATAAATCAATAAAAAATTCTGAAGTTATAGAATCTAAAAAAAATATAATGAATTCAGAACTTATTCAAAGGATTCTTTTAAAACAAAACTCTAAAGGATATTGGTTTGAACCTGAAAATTTCTACATTAAAAGAAAATACAAAGGCACAGTTTGGAATTTAATAATATTAGCAGAAATTGGAGCTAAAGGTAATGATAAAAGAATAAAAAACGCCTGTGAATTTATTCTTAAAAATTCTCAAAATAAAGAAAGCGGTGGATTTTCATATAGCCGTTTAAAAAGCGGAGGTGGAACTGATTCAAAAGTACTACCATGTCTAACAGGAAATATGCTTTGGTGTTTGATTCGTTTTGGTTATATTGATGATATAAGAGTTCAAAAAGGAATAGAATGGATTACGACTTATCAAAGATTTGATGACGGAATCCAAGAATTACCTAAGAATTGGCCTTATAAAAAACATATAAATTGTTTTGGAAAACACTCTTGTCATATGGGTGTTGTAAAATCATTAAAAGCATTTGCTGAAATCCCTGAAGAAATCAGATCAAAAGATGTAAAAATAACAATTAAAAAAGGTGTTGAATATTTACTTAAACATCATATTTACAAAAGAAGTCATGATTTATCTAAAATCTCAAAACCTAGCTGGTTACAACTAAGTTTTCCACATATGTATCAATCAGATATATTAGAAATACTTGATATTTTAACTGGTCTTGGATATAAAGACAAACGAATGCAGGATGCAATTGATATACTCATTTCAAAGCAAAATACGAATGGGACATGGAATCTTGAGAGAACTTTTAACGGACGTTTTATTACAAATATTGAAACAAAAGGTAAACCAAGTAAATGGATTACTTTGAATGCTCTTAGAGTCCTAAAAAGGCATTATAATTAAATATTAACAATTGTAAACTATTTATATAAGAAAGTAATTATTGTATTTATATAAGAACATATTTATTGAAATATAAGGGAGGTAAAATATTTGAAGAAAATCTTACTAGGCTGTGTACTGGTCTTAATGCTATTAATTCCAGTTGTAAGTGCTATAGATGTCTCAATTGAAAATAAAACCGAAAAACCAATTTCTATAATGCAGGAATTTACGCATACTGTTTTTGTAGAATATGGAACATTAACAACCTGTCCACCTTGTGTAACAGCATCTGCTCAATTATATAGTATATATAATTCTGGCGACCTTGATTTTCATTATGCTACATTAGTGTGGGACGCAGCTAATGCAAACGTTCGTGGACGGCTCGTAGCGTTAGGAGTTGTTGGTGTACCAGATGTATTTTTTGATGGCGGATATAAAAGAATACTCGGGGGTCAAGGAAGTGAAGTTCCTTATAGGAATGCAATTACACTATCTGGTGAGAGAGATGTTCCAGATATTGACATAATATTAGATGTAACATGGTTAGGAGGCGGAAAACTAAAAATAGAGGCCTCAGTAACAAATAATGAAGTTGAAGAGTTTAATGGCCGTATTAGGACATATATAGTTGAAAAGGAATCAAGATGGAATGATAATGGTGGTAATCCATATCATTATGCAGCTCTTGATATTCCGATAGACAAGAGCTTGGCAGTCGTTAACACTAGAGCTAGACCACTTGGGGAGACTTACACGTTTTCAAAAACTTGGCGGGGATCTATTTATGGTTTTGGAGATATCACGCAAGAAAATATTATGGTTATAGTTGCTATTTTTGATAAGGATACAGATGAGGTCGTTCAAACAGTTGCAGCTGAACCAACTGGTAAAATAGGTAATTATAGACCACTAAATATTATGTTATTTAGAATATTCGAACGTTTTCAACTGCTTGAGCGAATCCTTAACCTTTAATAAAACATCTAAAACCTCTTTTTTTTCTTTTTTTACTTCACATATCTTTTTAATTTTAAAGCTAATGTCCGATACGAAATGATAACTGTCAATAACGTTACAAAAACCTATGGTAAGATAACTGCACTAAAAAATGTGAATTTCAAGTTTGATGACTCACATGTAATTGCAATAATGGGAGAAAATGGAGCAGGAAAGACAACTCTCCTAAAGCTTTGTACAGGAATATTACCATTTGATAGTGGAGAAATAAAAGTCGATGGATATAATATTATTAATCAGTCAATAAAAGCTAGAGAACAAATAGGTTATCTCCCAGAAATGCCGTATATGTATGAACGACTTACAGGTAGAGAGTTTCTTTTTTATATTGCTTCACTTAGGAAAATAAATGATGCAGAAGAGAGAATAGCAGAAATTACCAAAATGATTGGAATAAATGATTTCCTAGACTTTGAGATAGGAAGCTATTCTAAGGGTATGAAACAAAAAATATCAGTAACCTCTGCGATAATGCACAATCCAAAGAATCTATTGTTAGACGAACCCGTCTATGGTCTTGATCCATTGACTTCTAGAGCAATACAAAATTTTATAAAACAAAAAAAAGGTAGCACAATAATAGCCACTCATTCATCACAATTAGTGGAACAGATTGCTGACCATGTTTATATTATTATGAGAGGGAAAGTTATACTTTTTAATGAGGTGTCAAATCTTTTATCAAAATATGGGAGCGTTGAAGAAGCATACTTCCACATAAAGGATGAAAAAAATGTTTGAAACAACAAAAGTAATAATAACTGAGAACTCAAGAAGTCTAACAAGTAAAATGCGAGAAGCACCAATTCTTTACTTTATATTTTCAGGAATGATTATTTTCTCAATTTTCATATTTGCCTATGCTACTTTTTTCTTTATAAATATCGATATAAATTTAAATATCAGTCTTGAAGATGTTTTTTTTACTGTTTTTTTTATGTTTTTATTAAAAACAGTAGCTGATATTTATAATAATTTTATCAAGTCATCCCAACTATCATATTCACTTTCTACCCAGGTTAATCAAACAAAGACTATAGCCGAGATCTTCATTGCGGTTTTTCTAATTGAACTAATGATCTGGTTTTCTTTTTCCTGTTTGTTTCTATTAGCTCTTATCACTTTTGGTGTAAATGTTAGTTACCCTTTAGAATATCTATATTTCACTATTGGTGTAATTGTAGCTGTTTGTTTAGGATGCGCAATCTCTATAAACTTTTTCTCACCCAAACGGTATAGGCTTATTCCAATGTTAATTTTATTGGGATT
>CAZHIY010000137.1:0-6225 GCA_964533085.1 uncultured Thermoplasmatales archaeon
AATACCTTTAATATATCCATGAATCTCATCTATCTGATGTCCAAATTGTTTCATTTTTTCAATATTTGGACATTTTAATTCTATATCAATAACACATCCACAGTTCTTACAGTAAAAATGATGATGCATACCATGATTAATATCATATCTTAATTCTGATCCAGAAATTGTAAGTGACTGGATAATCTTATGTTTGCTTAGTGTTTCTAGAGCGTTATATACTGTAGTTTTTGATAACGATGGATTTTTCTTTTTTAAATAAGAATAAATCTCATCAGCTGTAGGATGTGTACAATTTTTATCTAAATTTTCCAATACAACTAATCGCTGTGGAGTTATTTTTATATGATTGTTTTTAAGGATTTTTACATATTTATGCAAACATTTCACCCATCAGCATGTAGTAATTACTAAATTGTAATCATTACAATCTAACACGCAATACAAAATGGTATTTAAAGTTTTCGATGAACAATAATTTTTTCAGGTATTAACAAGAACTATGCTCAATTGCTTCATTAGGACATGAACTTACACAAGCACAGCATTCAATGCATTCTCCAAGATTCTTGCATACGGCTTTGCCATCTTTTAGTTCAAATATTTCAACCGGACATGCAGTTACACATTCTCCAGCACCAGTACATTTGTCCAGGTCTATTTTAATTTTGATATCTCCTTCCTTATATTCTTTTTTCATGTTATTAAAACCCCCATTTTGTCTACCTACCATAAATAAAAAGCACTATTTTATAGTTACTAATTTAATTAAAATAAATATTTTGAAAGTGATTTAATTTATCAAATAAAGAGAAGAAAATAGTTAAAGTTTAAACACCCATGCTATATTTACATTTTAGATGGATTTTGTTTCAGGAGAAATTTTAACAGAGGATGGATTAAAAAGCGGATATATAGCTTTTGAAAAAGGAAAAATAATTGAAACAGGAAAAGGAAATTTTCCAAAAAAGCCAATTTGTAAAGGTCTAATTGTACCATCTTTTGTAAATGCACATACTCATATTGGCGATTCGTTTATCAAACAAAAAAAAATTAATTTACCAAAAAACATTGAAGATCTAGTGGCACCACCCAATGGATTAAAACATAAATTATTACGAGAAACTTCAGACGAGGACATTATAAAAGGAATGGAAAAATCAATTGAAATTATGATAAAAAATGGGACAAAATATTTTTGTGATTTTAGAGAAAATGGTATTTTAGGAATTAGTCAATTGAAAGCTGCTTTAAATCTATGGAAAATTTCATGTATAATACTATCAAGACCAGATTCTAATAAATATTATAAGAATGAATTAGATTTATTATTGAAAAATTCTAATGGTATTTCTCTTAGTAGTATTTCTGATTGGGAGTACTCAGAAATAAAAAAAGTGGTAAAAGACACGAAGTATAAAAAAAAAATATTTGCACTTCATGGAAGCGAAAGGATTAGAGAAAACATTGATGATATACTTGATCTGAAACCAAATTTTTTAGTTCATATGATAAAAGCTTCTGAATCTGATCTTACTAGAACCAAAGAAATGAACATTCCTATTGTAATATGCCCTAGAGCAAATTCATTTTTTGGCTTAAAGCCAAATTATAAATTATTAAAGAAAACAAAAGTTGATCTTTTAATTGGAACAGATAACGCAATGTTAAATTTTCCAGTTATCCTAGACGAGATAAAATATATAACTTCCATATCAAAAGTATTTTCAACAATGGAGCTTTTCTATATGATTACATATGGCGCAAGGAAAGTTTTAAATCTAGATTGTGACATTCTTGGTCCCAATTCTAAGGCTGACTTTGTTGTCTTGAGTAAGAAATCATTTAAGCCTTTGTATGTTTCCGTTTGGTGATTAAGAGGAATATATGTGAAAGTAGAAGAGGTTATGTCTGAAGATTTGGTTGTGGGCTTTGTTCCTGGTACGGTTAAGGATGCATTAAAGATTCTTGCAAAACATAATGTATCTGGTATGCCAATTTTAAAGAAGGATACCAAAGTTGTTGTTGGAGTTTTAACAAGGACTGATATTTTTAGAAATCCTGAGGAAGATCAAATAGCTTTGATTATGAGTGACAATTTTCATTTTGTAGAAAAGGATCAGGATATTAAAGATGCTGCAAAGCTTCTATATAGCAATAGGATCCATGGTTTACCTGTTATTAATAACAGAAAGCATCTTATTGGTATTATTAGTCCAACGGATTTATTAAAAAATATTAATAAGAATATATCTGAAAATATTGCTCAATATTTTACTAGTCTAGTAGTACCAATTTATCAAGATACACCAATTAATATTGTCATGGAAATAGTAAATATCACTCATGAAAACGCTTTTCCAGTTTTAGACGATGAACGTAAATTATCTGGAATTGTTACAGATGGAGATTTGTTTAAACTTAGTCATATTCGTGAAAGTGTTTCACAGACTGATCTGGGAATGGGTGGAGATGAAGATGCTTGGACATGGGAAGGAATCAGAGATACAGTTCGATTGCATTATTCAACTCTTGAGGTTTCTCTACCACCGGTTCCAGTTAAAGAGATTATGATTACAAATGTGGTTAAAGCATACAAAAATACTCCAGTTAATGAAGTAGCAAATAAAATGGTAAAAAATAAAATTAGCCATATACCTGTTGTTGATGCAAACGATAGACTTCTTGGCATGGTTACTGATATTGACCTTATGGCCTGTATAATTTAAATCCCATAATTTCATTCTACTTTTCAGTTTAGGAACTGGAGACTTTAATCTATGCCTCAGGATATTTATGATAAAATTATGATGCTTGCTAAAAGAAGAGGTTTTATCTATCCTTCTTTTGAAATTTATGGAGGTGTCGCTGGTTTTTATGATTATGGTCCATTAGGCTCACGTCTAAAACTGAATATCGAAAACCTTTGGCGTAAATTCTATATTTTAAAAGATAACTGTATTGAGATAAACACTCCAACTATCACATTGTATGAAGTATTAAATGCTTCAGGTCATGTTAATGAATTTACAGACCTTACTGTTGATTGTAAAAAATGTAAGCAATCATATAAGGTTGAGGACATCATTGATAATATAAGTGTCGATGAAGCAATAAAGGAAAATAAAATAATATGCCCAAACTGTAGTGGTGAACTAAAAGATGCATATCCTATTAATTTAATGTTTTCAACAAAAATTGGATTTGGAAACGTTAGAGATGCGTTTCTTAGACCTGAGACGGCTCAAGGAATTTTTATTGATTTTCACCTTTTGTATAGATATGCTAGAGAGAAACTACCATTCGGTGTTATACAAATAGGAAGGGGTTATAGAAATGAAGTTTCACCAAGACAGGGGATTATTAGATTAAGAGAATTTTCAATGGCAGAAGCTGAAGTATTTATCGATCCGGGAGAAAAAACTCATCCTAATTTTAATAAGATAAAAGATAAGGAATTAAACCTTTTTGATAATATTAATCACTTTAATTTACCAGTTGAAAACGCTGTAAAAACTAAAGTGATAAATAATCAGGCTCTAGCCTATTATATGTATCTGACTCAGGAATTTCTTTTTACTGCAGGAGTTGATCCGAAAAAGTTTAGATTTAGAAAACATGCTGATAACGAGCTTGCTCATTACGCAACTGAATGCTGGGATGCAGAATTATTTAGTGAAAGATTTGGATGGATAGAATGTGTTGGTATTGCAGATAGATCTGCTTATGATTTACAATCGCATATAGAATCATCAGGAAAAGATATGTATGCTTTACGAAAATTTGATAAACCAAAAATCGTCGAAGCAAAAAAAATAATTCCAAAGATGAACGAACTAGGCCCTCTTTTTAAGGGAAAAGCAGGAAAAATCAAATCTATTCTTGAAGATATAGAATTAAATGATACTAAAAAGATAACAGTGAATCTTGATGGTAAAACAATTGAGATTCCAAAGAATTGTTATGAAATTGTAGAAACAAAGGAGAAAAAATTTGGTGAAAAATTTGTACCGCATGTAATTGAACCTTCATATGGAATTGATCGTATCTTATATTGTATTATTGAACACAATTTTTTTGAGGGTGAGAAAAAAGGTGAGGAATATAAAATTCTTAAGTTTAATCCAACAATAGCTCCAATAAAAGTGGGAGTTCTTCCTCTTACAAGTGATGAAAGACTAGTAAAAATTGCAAATGAGATTGATAACAACCTAAGAAATGCAGGAATTGAGACGTATTACGATGATGGTGGATCTATTGGCAGACGTTATGCTAGAATGGATGAGGTTGGTACTCCATTTTGTATAACAATTGATCATGATTCAATTAGTGATAAAACAGTTACTATTAGAGACCGCGATACAACAAAGCAGATAAGAATAAAATTAGAAGAAGCTACTTCTTTTATAAAAGAAATAATTAACTATTAAAAATTCTTAAGGGTTTTATCAATTATACTTATAGCTTCATCAATTTCACTTGAAGAAATTATCAATGGCGATCTGAATCTAATTGTTGTTGCTCCGCAACCTAAAACTATTAAACCATTATTATACAATTTTTTAACAAGGTCATCTCTTTTTTCAGGTGTTGTACAGTCAAATGCGCACATTAAACCAAGTCCTCTAGCATTAAATATTTTACTTTGATATTTTTCTCCAAGATTCACGATACCGTCTAAAAGACGTTTTCCTTGAACTTCCGCATTCTTAATTAATTTTTCTTCACTGATTACCTCAAGATATTTTTGACATCTTACCATATCAACGAGATTTCCACCCCAAGTAGAATTAAGTCTACTTGAAACAGAGAATACATTTTCCTTTACTTCGTCAACTTTGTCTCCAACCATTATTCCACATACCTGTGTTTTCTTTCCAAATGCAAGTATGTCAGGTTTGAAATCAAAATGTTGATATGCCCACATTTTACCGGTAAGTCCAACACCAGTTTGTATCTCATCTAGAATAAACATCATTTCATGAATGTTACATAATCTTCTTAATTCATGGAAAAATTCTTTTCTAAAATGATTGTCTCCACCCTCTGCTTGAATCGGTTCAATAATAATAGCTGCGATATCATTTGGATTTTTTGAAATTGCCTGTTCAATTTCTAATACTGCTTGTTTTTCAAGTTCTTTTACTTTTTCAAGATTTTCTTTGTTTAATGGATATGTGATTTTAGGATTTGTAATACGAGGCCAATCAAATTTTGTAAAATATTTTATTTTGTTTAAATTAAATGTATTAGTCATAGAAATAGTATACCCTGTTCTTCCATGAAATGCCTCTTTAAAGTGTATAATCTGTTTACCAAGTTCTTCACTTATACCATTTTCAATATTTTTTCTAACTTTCCAGTCAAATGCAGTTTTCAACGCATTTTCCACTGCAAGTGCTCCACCACTAACAAAAAAAAGATGTTTGAAATAATCGGGCATTGCATATTTAGCAAAACTGTCAACAAACTCAGCCAACTCAATTGTATAAACATCTGAGTTAGTTGGTTTGTTTATTGCAACTTCACCAATTTTTTTAATAAATTCAGGTGAAGTAAGTTTAGGATGATTACAACCTAGAGGAGAAGTGGCAAAAAAAGAAAAACAATCAAGAAAATATCTATCAAATCTTGAATCATAGATTTTGCACCCTTTACTTTTTTTCAAATCCAAAACAAGATCTAAACCATCAACTATTAAGTATTTTGATAATGTATCGTGTACTTTTACAGGAGATATTGTCATAATTAAAACCATACAAATTTTTTTTAATCTGTTAGAGCGGTATCTATCATAATTATAAAATGATATCGGTAGAAATTAATTAAAAACAAAGAGAGAGGGGGTGTGGAGGTTATATATATGGAAGAGGGAGTAAATGGAATGGGATACGTCCCCTCTCTCAATTACGGCTGTTTTATACCACTCCCACACTTTTTAGTTAGTATAAATCCTTATGATTATACATCTTAATTATACTATATTATTACAGGTTGAATATTGACTGCATAAACAAAACTTACAATTATGATAACTGATGCAAATAATATTCTGCCAAGGTTCAAATTTCTGAAGATCATTAAGTCACTATTTTTTAATTATATCCATTATGATTAATAAATAGTTGGAAAATGTTCGGGAAAAACCAAACAAAAACTTCTTATAAATGAGAAAAAAAAACGTACATGACCTTTCAGGACACCCACGAGAATGAAAAATAGGTT
>CAZHIY010000138.1:0-6203 GCA_964533085.1 uncultured Thermoplasmatales archaeon
TTTTTTTTTCTTTTTCTGGTTTAATTTAGTTTTTTATTCATAAAACCAAGGTGAAAAATCAATGGTTTTATATGAAGAAAAAAATACGTATTATTATTTTCGGTTAATACCCTTAACCGAACTTTTTAGATATTTACAAATAAACGTCAGTAATTTAAAGATGAATCATGAAGAAAATACTTATCCTCAATATTTCTTAACAATTAACTGTTAAGGCTTTCTCAATATATAGCTGGGTATATGGTTCATACTTAGTATTACTCATTTTGCAATGATTGGAGATCAAGACTTGCATTAATGTACGGTGATTAGAGACTGAGATTATCATTATATCTTATGATTAGAGATAGTTAGGCTAAAAAGTTGGGACTGGCAGATTTAAAGACAATTATATATAGTTACTTTTTAGTAATTAATTTTCATTTATCTTTGGAAAGTAGAACATTATGTATGGTACTGGATTTATATTCAGAATGATAATCATTTTTTTAATATTTGCAGTTGCTGCTTGTTATATAGATATTGATTTTCCTGATAGGTGTACTTTCAGATCGATAGGAAGTTACAGAGAAGCCTATGATAGGAGAGACAGAAAAGAAAAAAGTATGATTGTTATTCTATCATTATTAACATCAATCATATTAACAGCCTTAACTACATTTATTTTTAATTTTATGAGCAATAATCCCCCCGACCTTATAATGAATATTAGCAGTTTAACTGTTGGCATTGGTGGAGGTATTTATTATTCCATTCCACTTCTTGAAAATGTCGCGTATGGCGATAGATTTAGAATGAATCCTGTAGCGCAAAGATTACTTAGAAAAAAAAAGAAATGCCCTATTCAAAATGACAGGTTCATTCCTACTAATATGGGTTTTTGGTCTCCAGTTGTTATATTATCTCCAAATATTGTGAAAATATTTAGATGTCAAGTGAGCATGCTCCTGTGATTGAAACCAGTTTAATGTATTGAATATTGTTTTGAAAAGCCCAAGTTGTTCACTTGGGTTTAATGGAATCAAAACAATCACTTATTATGGTAAAAAATAATAAGGAGCTCTCACCTTATATAATACTGTAAGGGGTTATTGAAATTATACCTGTTGGACAGGAGGAAAATCTAATATGGCTAGTGAAGAGGATGTCGTTGAGGCTCTAATAGCAATTGCTGCAGGAATTGCAATAGGGGCAGGAATTGCAGCTCTTTTAGAAATGCTAAAAGAACAAAAAGATCGGAATGAATGGTGATATTTATGTCTGCCATTTCATCCGATATAACTAGCGATTCTCTTATAACTGAGATTATAAATGAATTAAAAAGAAGAGGTGCAAATTCCGAAATTTTAGAAGGAGCGGAAAAGTTGCTTTCTAGCAAAGAATCAAAAAAGAAAATTCTAGATATCATTAAAATCGACAAGGATAAAATTGAAAAAGCAACTGAAATAAAGAATCAAATACAGTGCCTATCAACAGAGATAATAAGTTTGAGGTATAGAATTAATGAGGCATCAAAAATTATGGAAAAAAGATTGTTTGAAGATAACAGTGAAACTTCAAGAATTAGCAACCTTTTGGGGGATAGGACTGTTACAGACCAGGAGCAATTACATCTATTTATAGACGATCTTCATAAATATATTATCCAATCCGCTCATTGGAGTAACTTATACGACTTTCCCCATATAAGACCATGCTTAAAAATAATTGAATCTTATCGCAATAGTTTTAACCACATTTATGACATGAAAGGTGGAGGTACGGGAACAGAAAAAGCATATAAGGAATTAGGTAAAATCAACGAAGATTTACTGGGGCATAAAGTAATAAAAATTGAAGAATACCCAATTCTACAAATCGAAATCCTAGATAGAGTTAAAAAAATGCTAATGTTAATCGAAGAAAATATCGAGGATTGGCTTAAATAATTATATACGTGCGTTCAAAACTCCCTGTAATCAATACCATTTCTCGTAGAAAATATGGTGTTCCTCCTTTATATATTCTTGTAGGGGGGATTATTGAAATAATTCCTATTGGACAGAAGAAAATTTAAATTAAGAAGGGTTTATTAGATTTTAGTTTCTAATTGTTGGGAGAAAAATGCCATATAAAAAATTTCATCTATATTTACCAGCTGGAGAACAACTAAGTTTTGAAAAATCAATACGAATTTTCAAAACTTTTTTAGATGGATTGGCAAATAATAATATTGAATACCCCAACTTTAATAATCATTCAGAAAAAAATAATCAAATAACATTTAGGGCGGATATGGATAGCCCTGCATATCAAGCAGCTACCAGGATTGCAAAAGAACTAATGGAAAATGGAACAATTATAGGTTACAGAAGAGCCAAAAAAAATCCCGCTATATACGTTAAAGTTGCCCTTGAGTTAGCTAGCAAATTTGCTAAAGAGATTTATGATAATAATTTTGATGCTTTTAATCAAGAAATAAAGCGAAATATAATTGGTTTTATGTTCTATTTTTTTTTAAAATTATGCCTAGCTAATATCGATTATAACCTCTATATTTCATGGGATATTGAAAGAAATTATCTAGATGCAGAGAATAGAGAACATAGAGAACGAATTGAATCTATTGTTTATACTTGTGAAGACCTTATAAGAAGTAATCGTGAGCATTTCACAAATCCGGATTTCATTGAGCGATTTATTTATCTATTCATGAATTGTACATTAATTGGTTCTCTTGTTGTTAAGCAAGGTGCGACTAAAGCGGGTGATGAAGTTTATGTGTTATTTGAGCCTGTATTTTGGATGCACTTTTCTCGTATTAATACATTACAATCGATCAGCAATAGTATTAATGTTGATGGTTAAAAATATAACTAGTATTGTCTATATTTTTGATAATATCTCAACAAATTTTAAACAACCATCAAGTAATGAGAGCGGGTCGCCCGAATCGGGATAACTTTTGATATTGTGAGAAAAACGATTTCTTGCTAATCTTGAAATTCTAATTAGATATGTTCGTGTTTCATCATGTTTATCGATTAATTTTTTTTCTAAGATGAAATCTATGATCTGACCTATCTTATCTCCATTCTTTACTTCTTTTTTCACTTCTTTTATATGATTTAATATTTCATCTAAAGCAAAAATAATTACTCTACTTGAAATTAAAGATGAAGCTAATTTAAGGCCTAATCTATATGCGTTAATGGCTTTTTTAATGTTTTTTTTGTAATCCTGTGGAATTTTTGGATAAAATTTCGAAAAATCTTCTTCTAAATCTTTTAACCTATTTCGCGCATTATCAGTTATGGGAGTCAAAGCCTCTTCTAAAACCCCCATTGCTTTTATTGACTGTATTTTAATAATATTTAAAAAAACAATAAAATCAGTAAGTCCGATATCAATGTTTTTATCAATTTTTGGTAACTCTTTCAAATTAATATTTGTATTAATTTTCTTTTTTAAGTAATTGAATTCCTTTTTAGCGGAATTATAGATATGATAATAACTGATGAAATCCCCTTTTCTAAAATTACTCTTTATAGTGTAATCCTCTTCAGTTGAATCTGAATATTCCCAATCTTTTTCATTTTTGATTCTATCAATTGAATGATCAATCTGTTCAATTAATCCGCTAAATTCCGAGTATAATCCACTGATATCTAATTTGTTTTTCATTTTATTCACCAAATTCTTTTTTTTTTAAATTTTAGCGATTTCTATAAATTAAATTTACTATTAGTATATAATGTTTACATCACCTTTTTTAATTATTATCTGTTATTTATCTTGTGTCTGCGAAGAAGGAATCTATATATAGAGAAGCATTCGATGGAATTAAGAGCATATATGATTATAAATTAAAACGAGTTGAGATTAGGAGACATCAGTTTAACATTATTTTAGTTATGGCGGGTGTTCTATCAATTGCTCTATTTACGTTATATGCCTATGATGTTACTAAACTTTGGATATTTGCAGGTTTTCCTCTTATTCTATTATATTTTTTATCTCTTTGTTATATTTTTCCAAAACCACTTTTAAGGCCTTGGTATTCATTTAGTGATTTTAAAAAAGTTACAAAAGGCGATATTCCATCAGAGGAAATTTACAAGGAGTTAGATATAACTATGTATCTTTTAGTCCATAAAAAATTAGACAGATTTGATGAGCAAACCAGAAGGGACATAATAATTTCAATCTATCTAATCGTTAGTATCTTTTCAACTTTGGTATCAACTTTGATATTAAATTCTCATTTAGATATTTTTATTTCTTTTGTATCGATACTTGTTTTATTTGGTTTCTTCTTTTTTTATTTATATAACCGATTTGAAAAAAATCTAAAAAAAGAGGTTAATGAATTTAACGAAATGATTAAAAAGTATATGAAAAAGGAAAAAACTAATGAAAAATAATAAAAGAAATATTGAGAAAGAAAGACAAAAATTGATTCTATATCAATTCGCCGCAATGGTTGCGCCTAACCTTGTCATAACAATCGGTTATTATATGGCGGCATATGTCATTTTTGTAATAATTCTTAGGGGATCATTAAATCTCTATGTTTCCGCAATCCTGGCAGGTTTAACTGGGGGATTATGGGGTTTTGGAATTTCAAAAGGTTATGAAATAAGAGTTAAAACTCAAAATTTAGACATCTGGTTTTCGAAAGATGATTACCTAAAAGCCATGATTAAATGCAGTAAGATTGTATTATTATATTTTGTAATATTTGTTGTTGAGATTATTCTTATTTGGTATTTTCAATTATATTAAACTCTAATCATTTATAAGGTAATACTTATTTTAAAATGGTTTGTAAAACTAAAATACACAAAAACAATTCTTTTATTATACTTCTAAATTCCTTGTTAATTTCAGTTATTTTATAAATAGTTATTTATCATAGAATATGATAAAATGACTTGTGCAAGCAATAAAATAATTGAAAAAAGAAAAACCCTCTCAATATTATTTTGGATAATATTTTTTATATTTATTGGTATGTCTGCTTGTGTAATTTATAAAGGATATGATATTATCAATATGAATAATTATATGATAGATAGAGGATTAGGTTTTATTTCCATTGGTTTAGGTTTGTTATCGGTTGGGGGGATAATTTATTCTTTTAAGATTTCTAATGATAATTATATAGAGACAATTAGAGATGAAAATGTAAAGTTTCAACGTATATTACATGATTTTGAACAGGAAAGAATATATTTCATCAGAGGAATATATAATGCAGAAGCTTATATATGGCGGTCTCGAACTCAACTGGAAAGAGTTTACGAATTAAATAAAAAACTGATAAAATGTCGTTATCATTATAGATTAATACAATATTTTATTGTTACTTTTGATATTTTGTTGAATAGACATCCTTACAATACTTTATCCCAAAGCCAACAAAATAGTATTAATGAAATGTATAGAATAACAAGGGAATTTAACAGAAGCGGTGATAGACAAGAAAATAATTTCTTAAATATTTTATTGAGAATGGGAAAAAATTTAAACGAAACAGAAGAACAATTTTTTAATAGATTATTTCCTCAAAATTAATATCAACGTTATTTTTACAACGTAAACGTAACAACCTCATATTACACAGAACCAAAATTAAGGTACTGTGTAAAACTGTAGTGGAAATTTTGTAGTGGAAAATTAGTAGTGATTTAAATAGTATTTTACTTGGTTCTGTGTAATATAGGTTTGGGAAATTTAGGTTGGGAAAAGTAGTTTGAAAACTAATCTCAAATATTTTTTTAAGATAATACAACAAATAACATAATTAATATCCATACGATTAGAAATATTATTGGGAATGCTATTCCAAAGAAAAAATTTGATGTTGTTGAAAAACTATAATAGCCCATCTGTTCTTTAACTTTTTTCGCTAACTTTCTCAATTCATTAGCATTATCTATAAATGGATAAAAAAAAATAATAGTTGTAATAAAACCTAAGATGGCTAATAAAAACTTAAAATTGTAATCTAAACTTATATTGATTGTAGTTACAAAAGCAATAATTAACATAGATTCAGCAATAAAAAATAAGTTTAAACGCTGTGAAAAAAACATTTGTTCAGTTTTTAAATTATCTTTCATTTCTTTATCTGATGCCATATTAGTCAATATGGTTAATCAATAAATATTCATGTGTCATCGGTTAAGAGCAATTGAATATAAATAAACCTATCCCATTAC
>CAZHIY010000139.1:0-6191 GCA_964533085.1 uncultured Thermoplasmatales archaeon
TGGATTTGGATTACCGGGAACATTAGGAGGGTTGTTCTCAGAGATTACCACTGTTAAACCCTCTGACCAATTACTCATGGCATAATGTTCATCACGAGCCTGCGCCTTCACAACAAAAGTCCCATTACTACCCCAGGCATGTTTCAAAGATACATATGTCGGAGATACTACAAAATCACTCCAATCACTATAATCATAGGAGCCGTTTGCATCCCAATCGAAACGAAACTGAACCTCATCACCATCAGGTACAAGACACTTAGTGCCATAGCTATATTTAAGGTTTATTACACCCTGGGTTGGTCCAGATGGTTTATCTGGATCATCAGGTGGGGTTTCATATCCACCAAAAGCATATATTTTTCTTGTAAGACTACCACCCATATATACTACACCATTGGCAATTGAAGGAGATGAAAACAACCATTCTGCACTTGCTACCTTATAATCCCAGATAAACTCTCCATTAGAAGCATTCAAACAATATAAATATCCATTGCTCCAAATACCAAAATACACTTTTCCATCAGCAACAGCAGGAGATGATGCTGCATGTTCATATTCGCTACAAATATCATAAACCCAGACTTCATTACCATCATCTGCATCTAAACATATAATTTTCCCATCTGAACTAACATAATAGATTTTATTATAACCAACTGCAGGTGAACAATAAGACCAACTACCTTGATAATGCCAATATTGTTCACCTGTTTCTGCATCATAACATCTTATTCCATTGGCACTAGCAATTACTTTACCATCATAAATAGCAGGTGCACCATTCCGCCCACCTGTATTATTCTCCCATATTGTCTCTCCTGTTTCACCATCTAAACAATATATCTTACCATAATAATCGGAAAAATAAACATTACCATTATAATAAGTAGCATGACTTATATCGCCCTCTGTAAGAGAGATATTCCAAATTTTAGTACCTCCATCTGCATCTAAGCACAACATTTGTGGATATAAATTATTAGAATTATAGGGAAAATAAACTTTATCATCAGATACCGCAGGTGACCGTGAGTTACCATATCCTTTATAAAACTTCCATATTTCCTCACCAGTATCAGCATCCCAACAGTAAACATAGTCATAGGTGGTACTCATATAAATTCTGCCATCTACAACACAAGGCGAAGAACCACCTGTTCCTCCTGGTAATGAAGTTTTCCATATTTTTGATCCATTTTCAGCATTTAAACAATAAAACCATTCATCATCTGCACCAATATAAAGTCTATCATCTACAATAGCAGCCGAATCCTCAACACTTCCCACACCTGTTAGATAGGTCCATAAAAGATGACTTGTTTCAGGAGCAGTAGGAGAAGAGGAATATCCTGTATTGTTTAAATCATGGTGAAACATCGGCCACCAATCAACATCATCATCCTGAGAATTAATAGTTAAAGTTTCTTCAATATCAATCTTTTGTTTTTCAGGCTCAGTAATATTAATTAGTATACCAGTTACTGGAAAAACAGTAGTAGCAATTAACAGTATGATTATTCCAATTATCAACCCTTTTTTAAATAAAATATTTCGCATATTAACTTCTCCCTCTCATAAAATATAACAATCTGTTTACCATAGGAAAATGTTCAAATAACCACTGAAACAAGGAATAATTTATTACTCGAGTCCTTGGAATACTTATCTCAAACTCGGACCAGTCACTCTCAGCACCATAGATATCTACTGCTTTGGCTGTTATGATATATGTATCCTTTTCATTCCAAGTATGACAGACTTCTACCGGAACACAAGAAGGATTATAAACTGTCTCAACAGTTGTACCATCATCCCAATTTATGATATACTTAACCTCGTCATCATCTGGGTCTGTCGCATTAAAAGTAAAATCGTATTCAGTGTTTGGTTTCCCACTACTTGGACCAGTTATAGTTGGAACTCCTGGTGGATTATTCTCAACAGTGGTAAAATGCCAAATAGGACCAATTGTTTCAGCATAATGATTATCCCGAGCGACAATCTTCCAATAATACACAGTACCATACTCCAACATTCCAGGGTTAAAACTTGTCTCAACAAGGTCATCAGCTACCTTAACATCAGGATTCGGATTATCTGCCTCAAGATATACATCATAAAAAACAGTGTCACCTTCATCAGGATCACCACCAGTCCAACTCAAATTAACATCAATAGTAACATTGAACGAACCATTCTCAGGTGAAGGATCACTCGGAACATATGGTGGATTATTTGGTAATGAACAAGTAGTAAAACTCCAAATAGGACCATTAGTCACTGCTAAGTTTTCATCTGTGGCTATAATCTTCCAATAAAAAGTTGTATTAAACTCCATAGTACCAGGATCAAAGGTTGTTTCCTTTTGATCTGAAGAAACCAAAGGGGGAGCACTTCTAATA
Organism: uncultured Thermoplasmatales archaeon; assembly: GCA_964533085.1. Taxonomy (GTDB): domain Archaea; phylum Thermoplasmatota; class E2; order DHVEG-1; family DHVEG-1; genus SG8-52-3. The sequence continues at coordinate 2,409 of CAZHIY010000139.1, forward strand.
CCAAAATACACATCATATGTCAGATTATCTCCATCTATATCATTACAACTCCAATATAAATCCGCATCAATATCAACATCAATAGAACCGTTCTCTGGCTCAGGATCAGACGGTTTATCAGGAGGATTATTCACAACAACTGTTAAACCTTCTGACCAATTACTAGCAAATCCATGCTCATCACAAGCTTGCGCCTTTGCTACATATGTTCCTAAACTGTTCCACAAATGTGTCATATTCACCTGTGTTCCAGATGGAACTAAACTTGAAAAAACACTATAGTTATGAGGGCCATTTGCATCCCAGTCAAATCGATACTGAATCATATCATTATTAGGATCACTAGTTTCCGTGTAATATTCACTAGATTCATATGGGGGAAGCATAACCGGACCAACGGGTTTTGAAGGAGTTGAAGGTGGAGAATTAAATTGAATCACAGTTCTAGTAGTGTTATGTTTCTTCTCATCATTATCAGTTACTGTCAAGGTCACATTATAGTTACTAGATGAGATATAAGTGTGATCAGTAATCTTCCCAGTGCCATAATATCCATCGCCGAAATCCCATTCATAAAAGATAATAGTTCCATCTCGATCAATAGAAATCGAAGCATCAAAGGTAAATGTTAAATTATCCCCAGTATAAATAAAATCTGCATATGGTAGGTTTTCACCCCATTTATTGATCAATGGATAGACATCTTGACAACTGCTTTCTGAGATGTTATAAGAAGTATCACCAAGCCCGTCAGAACCAGGTATGTTTTGATCATGACCCTTATAATTATCTTCACCGTTGTAATCATCCCAATAGTTACCCCCAATAGGATAATAGTTATGCCAAAAGTCAATGCCATTATCATAAGAATTTACAGGATTGTTAATAATATTATTATGATATATTAAATTGTTCATAACAGAACCTTCATAATAGTCGTAGATTTCTATTCCTCTTCTGTAATTATCCTCTATATGATTTTGAAATATTATGTTATACATGCTGTCTTCTCTACTAATAGCAATACCATCTCTTATGTTATTCTTAACAACATTCTTCTGAATAACGTTGTGTACACTATTGACTCGGAGACATATTCCGTCGCTATTTAATCCCCCCCTTCCGTTACCTGCTATTGTATTATTGAATATATAATTATAATCGCTATCATATAAATCAATACCTCGTCCATTATTCCCACTGATGTTATTATCACTAATTATCATATAGTTACAGTTTTGAGCCCATATCCCATCATGACTAGTTGAACTACTTATCTCATTTTTATGTATATTACCATTTGCTAAATTGCAAATTTCTATATTATATCCATTAGAACTTATTAAATTATTAGAAATATTAATGTAATTTCCTCTAATATCGATTCCCTTACCTTTAGCAAATGGACTTCCCTTTTTATTATTATTTACAATGATATTATTTGAAATAGTAGCCCAATTTCCCGTTTCTCCAACAAAAATACCATTTTTGTTGTATGTAATAAAATTGTCAACAATTGTAATATTTTCTGTATAAAAAATAATACCTGAATCTCGAGTTACCGGTCCTGCACCACTATTCTCTATATCAAAACCACTAATAGTTACCTCATCAGCTTGTATTCTAACAACAGATGTTCTATCCTCACCACTACCATTAATTTGTGTAGTATATTTATTTTCACCAACAAGATCTATACTTCTATTAATCCAGATACGTTCATAATATGGGGAAGAATCATCATATACAAAAACAGTATCTCCTTTAAGTGCTATATCTATCGCATCCTGAATCGATGTATAGTTACCTTCTCCAGAGCCACCAACATACAAGATGTTACCACGACAATTACCCATAATACAGGATGTCTTATTATTGGTTGAAACCTGTTTTTTTAATAACAGACTCCCAGTTATTGGCATGATACTCGATATAGCTAACAAAACAATAATTCCAATTACCAATCCTTTTTTAAACAAACTTATTCGCATATTTATTTCCTCCCTCAACATTTACATCTGATAGTGGATATTTAAATGTTACAACAACAAAGATAGCAGTCTTTCAAGCATTGGGAATCGTTCTAAAAATATTAAGAACGGTAATCGGTCGGTTGATTTAATAATAGAAACCACAGTTCTCCTCCAATTACTAATACCACCATCAATGTCTCTAGTTTTACAACGGATAATGTTAAACAAGTTTTTCTCTTCCCAAGTATGTGACAATGTTATTTCTTCCCCAGAATTATGAAATTCAGTCCACCCACTATCATTTCCATCACCCCATTCAACAAAATATTTTACAACATCACCCTCTGGATCAGTTGACATAAAATTAAAATTATATTCCATACCAGTTTTCACATGCTTTGGACCATCTATCTCAGGTTTATCTGGTGGTTTTTGAAATTTATAGATATATTCCTTTCCATCAAGCTGCCAATCACACATTTTAAGTTCATTTAATCCATCTGAATCACAATCTCCAATGTTTAACCATTCACAGGAACCAATTGAATTTTTAGTGAGGGTAGCTTCTTTTTTATATTTGGTTCCATCCCATTGGTAAATATAGATTTGATTTGTTGCAATGCATAGTTCATTTATCCCATCGTTATCTGCATCTCCAATTGTTACAGCAAATTCAATACTACTCCATTCATCTAAGTACATTTTTTTCCATATTTCTTCATATCCTGTCCCATTCCATTCATATAACCATGCTTTGGGGTACTTCCCAGCCCAAGCTCCTATAACAATCTCTGGTATACCATTTCCATTTAAATCTCCAATATCTACTCCTCTGACAGTATGATCTGGATAATCAGTTCTTATTACTTCTTCTTCCCATTCACCAATGTTTTCATTCCAATTAAGAACCCATGTCCCAGTACTTGATACCTCAATATCTGTTAATGTGGCAATTATTTCTGTTTTACCATCATTGTCTGTATCACCACTTTGTACTGTACAGCTTTTATCTTCATAACCACTTAAAAACCAAAATGCCTCCTCAATAAACTCATCGTTTACATTATCCCATCCAAGAGCAGCTATATGTTTATCACCAGGACCAGGAGGATCTGGATAATTCCCAATAACAAGTTCAACATCTCCATCATCATCATAGTCACAAGGAATTGTAACATAAACCCAGTTAAATCCTGAACCATTATAAACATCAAGAAGTGTAAAAGTAGTCCCATCCCAATCATAAGCAAATACACCATCCGCATCAGTATAATAATCATACCATGCTACACAAAACTCTAAATCCCCATCATCATCAAGATCTATAACACTAATACCATTTGGTCTAACGCTATCTTTACCATCAGGATCTGGACCAGACCAAGAATACTCCTCTATATAGGTACCATGTTCTTCATCATAGGATAAAATACGGCAAACACCTGGAGCTGAAGTATTAAAGCCACTTACAATAACTTCATTTATTCCATCTTCGTCAATATCGCCGATAGGATTTGGTCCACCACATCTATGAATTTCATCATATTTTTTAACCCATTGCTTACACCATTCACCATCAGATGTATTTGAAATTATAGATTCAACTTTGATATTACTACAATTGTTTACGATTCCTGAAGCTGGTAAAACAGTACATATCAACAGCATACAAACAAAAATTCCTACTAATTTCTTATTCATTTTTTATTCCTCCCTAATATTTTACATCCAGTTGTGGATATTTAAATGTTACAATTACATGCACCCCACTAATCCAGAGTTGGTAAAAACGTCAATATTCCATACAAAG